>JAMDBC010000185.1:0-14426 GCA_023484185.1 Chloroflexota bacterium
ACATAGGCCATTTGCTTATATCCGAGTAAGCACAGTTCTGCGGGTAATTAGACATTATCCACCATACACTTCCTGCATCTTACTTTTAATGGAAGGTGATCCTATGACAATTCATGATCCTGTTTGTGGAATGGAAATCGAACCCCAAGGCGCTTTTGCGAAACGCGAGCATATGGGGCAGACATATTATTTTTGCTCTCAATCCTGTATGGATCAATTCGACAAAGATCCGCGCCATTACGTGATGACGTCTGCGACGACAGGATTCAATCCCCAATTGACGCTGACCCGCATCGAACTACCCGTAAGCGGCTTGCCGTTAAAAGAACATTCGGCTCATCTCGAGTCGAGTCTGCGCGCGCTGGAAGGCGTCAGTGAGGCAAAAGTCAATTTAACGACGGGCAGGCTCGAGGTCCAGTATGATGCACAGAAAATGGATGTGGCGCGACTCGTGGGCGCGATCAAATCCATTGGCTTTCAAGTTGGCGGGACAAACGTCAAAATTGGAATCGAGAATTTGCGTTGCACCTCGTGCGTAAAGTTTATCGAAGATGAATTGAAAGCCACGCCCGGTGTTTTGAATGCAACCGTCAATACCGCCACGCAGGAAGCGACGGTGGATTATCTTCCACAAAGCACAACGCTCTCGCAACTGAACGCCGCGATTGAAACCTGGGGCTACAAGCCGCGCCCCGCGACAAGTGATGCGCCCGTGGACAAACAGGAAGAGGCCCATGCGCGTGAGTATCGTCGCTTAATGAACAAGTTTTGGTTTGCGGTTGCGGTCGCTTTGCCTGTGATGGCGACGGCATATTACCAGGTCGTGCCATTCCTGCGCGACCTGAGTATGGATGCGTTGCGTTTGCTGTGGGGCGTGACCGCGCTTTTGACATTGCCTGTCATGTTGTGGTCAGGCAGTGACTTCTTCACAGGCGCGTGGGCGGCGTTCAAATATCGCTCTGCGAACATGAACACGTTGATCGCACTTGGCACAGGCGCGGCGTGGTTGTATTCAACCTTTGCAATCCTGTTTCCATCAATTTTTCCTGAAGGGACATCAGAACCATTTTACGATGTGGTTGCAGTAGTGATTGCGCTTGTTGTTTTAGGTCAAGCTTTAGAATTACGCGCCAAGGGACAATCCAGTTCAGCGATCAAGAAACTGCTTGGCTTGCAAGCCAGGACCGCACGTGTCATTCGCGACGGCAAAGAAATGGACTTGCCCGTTGGAGAAGTTTTGGTTGGCGATGTGATTCAAGTGCGCCCTGGCGAGAAAGTGCCTGTGGATGGAGTCATCGTTGAAGGCAGTTCCGCTGTGGATGAGTCCATGCTGACGGGTGAGTCATTGCCCGCTTCCAAAAAGATGGGCGATGAGGTTATCGGCGCGACGATCAACAAAACAGGCGCGTTCAAATTCCGCGCCACGAAAGTTGGCAAAGATACCGCACTGGCGCAAATCGTCAAGATGGTGCAGGACGCGCAGAACTCCAAAGCGCCGATTGCAAGATTGGCAGATACCATTTCAGGCTATTTCGTTCCCGTCGTGATGATCCTTGCCGTATGGACCTTCGTCATCTGGTTCGTGATCGGCCCGCAACCGCAACTCGTTTATGCGCTCGTCACAAGTGTGACTGTACTCATCATTGCTTGTCCGTGTGCGCTTGGACTTGCCACACCGATGAGCCTGATGGTTGGTATTGGCAAGGGCGCGGAGAACGGAATTCTGATCCGATCTGGCGAAGCGCTTCAAACGGCGCGTGCCATTCAAATTGTGGTGCTGGATAAGACGGGCACGATTACAAAAGGCAGGCCTGAACTTACAGATGTAATACTCAGTGACCAGTCAATAGTAAAAGATGATGAGTTGTTGAGATTAGCTTCGTCGGTTGAAAAAGTCAGTGAACATCCGTTGGCACAGGCAATCATTGAAGGGGCACAGGCACGCAAATTGGAACTTGCGGAAGTGAAGGATTTCGAAGCTATTCCTGGTCACGGCGTTTCGGCAAAAGTAGAAGATAAGCGCATATTGATCGGCAATCTCAAATTAATGAACCGCGAAAATATCGCGCTTGGTTCCCCTTCGACAGGCTCAGGGCAAAGTCTCGAAGAAAAATCAAAATCACTTGCGGACGATGGTAAGACGCCGATGTTTATCGCACTCGACGACAGAGCCGCGGGTATCATTGCAGTGGCAGATACAGTAAAGGAAGATTCCGCTGAAGCCATCAAAGCCCTGAAAGGTATGGGGATCGAAGTCGTGATGATCACAGGCGACAACCGTCGCACCGCCGAAGCGATTGCGCGCAAGGTTGGCGTGACGCGCGTACTGGCTGAAGTGCTGCCCGAAGATAAAGCAAGTGAAGTGCAACGTTTGCAGGTTGGAAAGTTGGAACGTTCAAACCTGCAAACCTTCAAACCTGAAACCGTTGTCGCAATGGTCGGCGACGGCATCAACGATGCGCCCGCACTCGTGCAAGCGGACGTCGGTCTCGCCATCGGCACAGGCACAGACGTTGCCATCGAAGCCTCGGACATCACGCTCATCAAAGGCAGTCTCAAAGGCGTGGTCACCGCCATCGAAGTCAGCCGCGCTACGATGACCAATATTTACCAAAACCTTGTCGGTGCATTTTTCTATAACGTGTTGGGCATTCCCGTTGCGATGGGGTTGCTCTTCCCCTTCTTCGGTTTGTTGCTTAGTCCATTGATCGCGGGCGCGGCAATGGCGTTCTCGTCCGTCACGGTTGTTGGTAATGCTAATCGTCTGCGCGGATTCAAGCCTTCTATTCAATAAATTCATGTCATTGCGAGGAGCGCTCTTGTTCTTCGCGACGAAGCAATCTCCGATTAAGTGGCGGAAACTCCCTGATGAGATTTGTCCATCAAATGGGAGATTGCTTCGCACAGTACGCTCGCAATGGCAACGAAAGAGGTGATTTATGAAAATCGAACTGCTTTACTTCGATGGTTGCCCCTCCTGGGAAAACGGCTTAAAGAATCTAGAAACCGCTCTGCAGGAAGAAGGACTAACCGCATCTGTTGAAATGGTCAAAGTGACGGACGATGACGACGCAGCACGCTTGAAATTTCTCGGCTCGCCGCACTTCCGCGTGGATGGCCGCGACCTCTGGCCTGAGGAACGCGAAGTCTATTCATTGAGTTGCCGCGTCTATCCCACGCCTGAAGGTATCAAAGGTTTTCCAACCGTTGCGATGTTGAGAGAACAACTCAAAGGAGCATAGCATGTCCACAATTCAAATTTTTGCGATTCTTTCAGGCATCGTGATGACAATTCTCATCGCCTGGTACTTCTGGTTCGCGCCCAAAGCGCAGACGCGCGTTGCCGTAGCCGAATCTGGCGAGCAGGAAGTGGTGATCACTGTGAAGGGCGGATATACACCCGATGTGATCGTCGTGCAAAAAGGCCGCCCCGTGCGATTGACGTTTACGCGGCAGGAAAGTTCGGCCTGTTCGGAGAAAGTGTTATTCCCCGACTTCAATCAAAACGCGTTATTGCCCGAAGGTGAACAGGTGACGCTGGAATTCACGCCCGAGAAAGCAGGCGAGTACGGCTTTCAATGTCAGATGGGAATGTTACGCGGCAAGTTGATCGTGGAATAAAAAATCGGGCGCGAAAATTTCTATGCAACCACCATCGTTTGACGGATTGGATTTTACCGAAATATCAGGCGTCTCCACATAATGACGGAGACTCCAACCAGCGCAATCGCCGCGCCAATCAAATCGAAGCGGTCGGGCTTCCAGCCATCGAAGACCATGCCCCACAGGATCGCGAGAACGACGAAGATTCCGCCATACGCCGCATAGACGCGACCGAAGGCTGATTCCGTTTGTAAGGTTGGAATCACCCCATAGAGGATCAGTACCGCGACGACGATCCCGATCCATACGGCTTTACCCTCCCTCAGCCATTGCCAAACCAGATACCCGCCGCCAATCTCTGCAATACCTGCCAGTACGAACAAGAGGAGCGATCCTAATATGGTGAAGTTCATTGTAGTCTTTATCCTTTTTGGTTTTGGTATCCAAGCAATCGCAACGCATTCGCCACCACCACCAGCGTACTTCCTTCATGGAACACGACAGCAATGCCGATGCTCACGATACCTGTCAATGAAGTGACGATTAGGAATGCAATTACGCCGAGAGATATGAAAAGATTTTGCATGATGATATTCCGCGTGGCGCGTCCCAAACCAACGGCAAATGGAAGTTTGGAAAGGTCATCGCCCATCAAAGCGACATCGGCGGTTTCAAGCGCAACGTCGGTACCTGCGCCGCCCATTGCAATGCCCACTGTGGCATTTGCCAGCGCGGGCGCGTCGTTCACGCCGTCGCCGATCATGGCGACCTGACCATATTCCTTCACAAGATCGCGGATGACGATCAACTTGTCTTCGGGCATGAGGTCGGCGCGATATTCGGTGAGACCAACTTCAGCGGCAATGGCAGAGGCAGAGCGGACGTTGTCGCCTGTCAGCATGATGGTATGTTCCACACCAATTTTCTTCAAAGCGTTCATCGTTGACGCGGCTTCGCGGCGCAATGTGTCAGCAAGGGCAATCAAGCCAATTGCAATTTTATCTTCGGCAACCCAAAACAATGTCTTGCCTGATTGTTGAAGCGATTGTGCTTTTTGAATCGCGTCGGCGGAAAGAGTCACATCCGCTTCATCCATCAACTTTTGATTACCGACCCAAATCGTTTTGCCATACGAAACGGCGCGCAGACCGCGTCCCGACAGCGACTCAACTTCGTCCATAACGGAAACAGGCACACCCTGAGTCTGAGCCGAGCGGACGACTGCCTGGGCAAGCGGATGCGCGGATCGTGATTCTGCTCCCGCCGCGAGGGACAACAAATCCGCTTCATTCCACCCCGAGGCTGGGAACACAACAATATCAGTTACCTCAGGCTTGCCATGAGTCACCGTCCCCGTCTTGTCGAAGGCAATGGCAATGAGTCGACCGAGGTTTTCGAGATGCGCGCCGCCCTTGATGAGAACACCGTTGCGCGCGGCTTGCGCCACGCCTGCGAGGATCGTGGCAGGTGTGCCAAGCGCGAGAGCGCAGGGCGAAGCCGCGACGAGCAGGGTCATGGCGCGCAGAAAAGATTCGCGGAACGGAAAGCCAAACAATGGCGGAACGATGATGATCAACGCAGTGAGGATCAACACAGCGGGAACAAAGACGCGCTCGAATTTTTCAACCGTTTGTTGCGTGGGGGATTTCTGCGCCTGAGCTTCTTCCACCATTTTCATCACACGGGCGAGAGTGGAATCTTTGGCGAGGCGCGTCACTTTCACTTCCAGCGCACCTTCGCCATTGACCGTGCTGGCAAACACGTTGTCGTCAGGGGTTTTATCAATGGGAAGCGATTCGCCTGTCACGGATGTCTGATCCACGCCAGAGTTTCCATTGAGGATGACGCCATCCACAGGGATGCGCACGCCAGGGCGGACAATGACGAGATCATTAAGTTGAAGCGATTCAACAGGAACTTCAAGTTCTTTGTTGTCGCGGCGGACGAGGGCAATTTTGGGCGCGAGATCGGCGAGGGCGCGGACTGCACTACGGGCGCGGTCGAGGGCGCGGTCTTCCAAAGAATGACCCAGGCTAAAGAGGAAGAGCAACAACGCGCCTTCAGCAAACTCACCAAGGAAAGCCGCGCCAATCGCGGCAATGACCATAAGCAGATCGGTATCGAAGTGCCTTTCCTTCAACGCATGCCAGGCATGTTGGGAAACATCCCATCCGCCAAAAACATACGCGGCAATATAGAAACCAATACTGAGAAGTGTAGGGAAGCCGAGGAAGAGTCCGCCCAGCCAGCCGATAAGCAGGAGCAAGCCAGAAAAGATACTGAAAAGAAGTTCACAGTTTTCTTTGTACCAACTCCGCAATCCTTCAACAGGGATTTCATAACCAAGGGAACGCACACGCTTCTCAATCGCGACGCGGTTCACTTTTTGATTGTCGAAATTCCACCCAAATCTTTTCGGCAGGATAGTTGACATTGACGGTCAACACACCTTCCATTCGTCCCACGCTATGCTCGATCACGGTCACGCAGTCTGAACAGTCCATACCTTCGATGGCGATAGATTCGTGATGGAAGCGATTGATGATCTGCGCGCCCGCGCGCTCGGCAAGGCGTTTAACATTGGAGAGGGTCAACAGATTCGGGTCATAGTGCAGGCACAAATCCACGGGGGATTTGTCGCGCTCGAGGTGGGCGCGCTGAATGCCCTTTTGGTTTTGGAGCGAGGTTTCCAGGCGGACAAGGCATTCATCTTTCTCGTTTTCAATGCCTGGCAACAACAATGGGATTTCCAGATCAATGGTTTGTTCCATAAGATAAGCCCTTTTTAGAAGCGCGGTCTACACATGATGCGCCGTGAAGTGATATTGAACTTTCGCATCACACTCACACGGGTCAATATGCACCGTGATATCGGACAGGGCTGGTAACTCATGGAAAAGGGCATGACGCACTTCTTCGCCGATGCGATGGCTGGCAATAGTTGGAATCTGACAATTAACAGTAACGTGTAGTTCGGCGCGCTGACGATGGCCGATCCAGCGCGCAGTCACTTCATGCACATCCATTACGCCGTCAACGCTGCGGGCAATATGTTCTATTCGCTCGACGACTTCAGGCTCGATACCATCCATCATTCGCCGCCACATTTCTTTGGCAGTGTTCCATACGATCACTAAAATGGCTGCGCCGATGATCAGGCCCACCAGCGGGTCAGCCCACGGGAACCCAAGCCACACGCCGATGACGCCTACCAGGACGCCCAACGAAGTGAAACCGTCAACGCGGGCGTGGAGTCCGTCAGCTACCAGCGCCGCTGAGCCGATTTGACGTCCCACCCGCATACGAAAGATGGCGACCAGTTCGTTGCCGAGAAAGCCGATGATGGCGGCGGCGGCTACCCAGCCGATGTTTGACAACGGTTGTGGGTGTAGAATCTTTTGGATGGACTCGTAAAAGACCACCAACGCGCTGGCGAAGATCATCAGCACGATAAATGCTCCAGCCAAATCCTCAGCGCGGCCATAACCGTAGGTATAACGGCGATTGCGTGCGCGGCGAGCGAGGGCAAAAGCAAGCCACAGCGGAATAGCCGTCAACGCATCCGAGAAGTTGTGCAGGGTATCTGCCAGCAATGCCACACTACCGCTGATCGCCACAATGAAAACCTGGAAGGTGGCTGTGATAAGCAACCCGACCAGAGATACTTTGAGCGCCCAGATGCCGCGATCATTGGCAAGAGCGGGATCGAGCGCGGCGGCGTGATGGGTGTGTGAGTGCGGTGTGATCAGATGCTTGACTATATTCCAGAAGCCGTCGCGTTTATGTTCATTCTCATGATGCTCGTGAGAATGTTTATCATCATGCGCGCGCTCATCGTGTGGGTGCAGATGCGGATGATCGCTCGGTTCATGAGAGTGAGATGGTGTTGAATTGCTCATAAATAAACTCCTGATTTTTACATGAGTATTGACTGTTAAAATAGTGAAATGGACGAGAGTCCCCACCTATTTACCTCTCGTCCTAAGGAGGAGGTGAATAGGTGAGAGGGAAGGACAGGCGTGCGATCCAGATTAGTTGGCGGTCGGAGGGTGGGAAATTTTTGCGCCCAAATTAAAGGCGCGGGTGCTATCCTGTGTTTCCCCAATCGTCATGGCTGGCTTAAGTGTGAATGGTTGCCCTCTTTCGGGTTGAGCCATGTCGCTATGGATCGGGCAGTTGGCTTCCTGGGCGGCATGAAATGTGTTGGTGGTTGATAAAAACAAATGACCAACCGATCCAACGATCAGGAGGAAAAGCAGCAAAGCGAGAGAAAGTCGTCGAATCAAGTCAGTCATATCAGCCATGCAGGACGTGGTCAAGACCGCGCTGGAAAAGTTCGATGACATGATCATCGTCAATACAGACAAATACGTTGCGCCCCTGTTTGCGCGTGCGGATGATTCGCTTGTCACGCAAGCCGCGCAGTTGGTGCGAAACAGCAGATTTGGTCAGCCCGATGCGTTTTACCAGATCACTAACACCGACCTCTCCATCAATCAGCGCGGCGATGATGCGCACGCGAGTCGGGTCGCTGAGGGCTTCAAAAAGATTGGCGAGGTTAGAGGCGTTCTGTGATGTCAGTTTGGATTTGGAAACGGGCATGGCCTAACTCCTTCCCCTGGCTTTGAAAAGCCGGGGAAGAATCGTCCCGTCGCAGCACGATAGGCCTCATACTCCGCGCCGTACTTTTCCTGCAAGAATTGTTCCTCCTGCCTGGCCTGGAGTCCGAGCAACAGCGCGCTTTGCATGAGTGCGCACAGTGTAATGGCCGAGGGCTGACCAGCATCAGCGAAAACTGGAACGCGAGCAGGAACGCGAAATACGGGTTACGGATGTAGCGATAAAACCCGTCCGTGACCAGCGCATCGGTGGTGGCGTAGTCCAGTCCCACCCGCCAGGAAGAACGCAGGTTCAGGCGCGCCAGAGTCATCAGAAGCAGACTGAGGATGCCGATGGAAAATCCAATCGTTTGAACGAAAGGCGTATTCAGCACAACGATCTCAGTGATCAGTCCCCAAAACGAAAAGCCAGTCGCAAGAAAGACCAGCGCTAGCACGTAATATCCCATCACCAGCACAGTGGCGAGACCAAAAAATCTTTGCGTGTCGCTCGGAGCGTTTTTGCCGAGGAAATCTTCTGTTTTGTGAAAGTTACGTGCGAAGCGGAATGACATGTTGAAGTCATGAGCAAAATAGAGCGGGAAGAGGATGAGGTAAAGGGCCAGTTTCATTAATCGCCTCTTTTGATAGTTGAATGATTGCTCAACTATTTGCGATAATACCATGTCAGGAGGATGTACGTCAAGGAGGAAAATTAAGGGAAAAAATAGATCAAACGGCGACCTGAATATCATTCACAACCCACAGCGCATCGAAGGGACAGGCAGGTATGCGCGCACCTTGCACGCGTCAGCAGCGAGACAAGGTCGGCAGGCGCGGCAGGTTGATCGTGGAAAAAAGAAGCGGGCGCAGAGAAACCTCCGCGCCCGCTATCATTTACAGAATCGGTTACTTCGCCAACGCCGCCCCACTGTCCGTCATCGCCTCTTCGCAACGCATCGCCATCCTCCTTGCCAGCGGGACCGGCGAAGCCTGCGTCTGTCATCTTGAAGCCGCGCTGGGCTGGCGGCAAGCCTACATCTCCCAGCATTTGATGGCGCTTCGCAAAGCGGGTATTTTGCAAGATCGACGCGAAGGCCGCTACGTTTTTTATCAACTAAAAGATACTTCTTCTCTGGATCTGATCACTGCCTCCGCCCGCCTGAGCGGACTCTCCGCTAAATCCGTTTCTGTGCTCATCGATACCCAGGTAAATCCATCCTGCGAATGTCCGCAATGTGCGCCAGTATTGATCTCGGATAAAAACCCGAAAACAGCATGAACCTCCCTTCCTTTATGGCTGTTTCAGAAAAGTAGTTTTCTTACCCGAACCCTTTTATGGAGATTGAAATATCATGAGCAATGTCATCCCCCTGTTGAATACCCTGCCTACATCAATTGTCCCAGCTGACGTGGGATTTCTCGACCCGCCGATGTGTTGTCCTACGGGATTATGTGGGCTAACTCTCGACCAGACTCTGCTGGATATAAATGAAATGATCCAGCCCCTCCAGCGCGAAAACCTGCGCGTGGAGCGTTACCAGATGACCAGTCATCCCAGCGCTTTTCTAGGGAACGCGCAGGTAATGAAACTGGTACGCGAAAAAGAAATGGCATCCCTGCCTATCATCGTTGTGCGCGGCAAGGTTATTAAAATAGGTGCATATCCAACACTGGATGAGATCCGTACAGCATTAAACGGAACGGTAAAGCGACTCAGTATCAAATCCAGAATTTACCACTCCTGTCTTGGTTAATTACCTCAGCTACCAGATAGTAGGTGTTTTTCTATTCACAGCTTGGGCGGATGACCCAAGTAGCCAGCTAGGGATGGAAGGCTCGCGCTGAGTGAAGTCGAAGCGATGAATTGGGTTATTCTGATGTATAATACACATAATAATTGAAAATTATACACACGGGAAAGAGGCAGAAATGCGAACCAATATTGTGCTTGACGACAAACTTGTCGAGCGCGCCCAAAAATTAACAGGGATCAAAACCAAACGGGAAGTGGTGCAGGAGGCTTTGCGCACGCTCATCTTATTGCGTGAACAGGCTGAAATCCGCAATTTGCGTGGCAAGTTGAAATGGGAGGGAAATCTTCATGATCAACGTCTATCGCGCATTGGGAATTAACCATGCTTGTTGTTGATTCTACAGTTTGGATTGACTACTTCAATGGTGTCGATAATTTGCAGACTGATTATCTTCACCAGATCGCGGACAAAACGCCAATTCTGATTGGCGACTTAATTTTGGCGGAAGTCCTGCAAGGATTTCGAAACGATGCCGATTTTGAAAAAGCCCGCCGCGCATTCGGGAAATATATTCAGGTAGAGATAGTTACCCCCGAACTAGCGTTGCAAAGCGCGCGTAATTATCGCATGTTAAGACGCAAGGGAGTCACCGTCCGCAAGACGATAGATAGTCTCATTGCCACATATTGCATTGAAAACAAGCACGATTTATTGCATAATGACAGTGACTTTGATGGATATGAAAAGCATTGGGGGTTGCGAGTGGTTCATCCATAGGCCCGCGCTTGTCTCACTCGCGATGGACTATGGGGATTTCGTTAGATATTGGATCTTTTCTATCCACAGTTTGTTTTACTTTACAAATCTGGGCGGATGACTGAAGTAGCCAACACCGGAGGTTCAGGAATATATCGTTTACTTCAATCAGGATCGGCCGCATCAGGGCGTTGGTCAACGTATCCCCGACCACTATGATCTGCCCAGGTCAAACGCAGCCAGGGGAATCAAATCCAGAGCAATCCTTGGTGGTCTGCACCACAGTTATTCCCACACGACTCATACAAATTGACCCTCATCCTTTTGCATCAATACTACAGTGTGGGTTGATAAACGCGGATCGTTAATCCGGATATTATCGAGTTGTAAGTGGCTGGCGCATAATTGTCAAAGGCCCTCTTTGATGAATATTGTTGCCAATGGGAAAAATATGATATCTGACGGAGTCCCCATCAAGCTGCTGCCAGAATATTACATTTGAAGGATAAAACCGTATAAGACCCGAAGCAGGTGCCTGCTACGATTTGTTTAATTTCAAAAATCCGCCTTCAGACGTGGGAGTAGTCACCAGAAGCCAGAGATATTGAAATGGTTGAAGTGTCAGCGATTCGAGCGGAGCAGTTTCGTTGGAAAGAATGTTGGTGGCCTCGCTGAAAGGTAAATGGACAGTTTGTTTTTGATCGTTGAGGTTGTTGAGAATGAGCATGGTTTCGTTTTTATATTTGCGCGTGTAAGCCGCGATTGAATTTGTGCCTGCATCGATCCACTCGAAACTACCCCAGCCAAAAACGTGATATTGTTTGCGCGCAGCGATCATTCGCCGCATGGCTCGCAAAAGAGAATCAGGGTCAGTCATTTGCGCGGCAACGTTGACATGCTGTGGACCATATTGACCTTTGAGCAATGGCGCAAAAGGTTTGGCGCTGGTGAAGCCGCCATTCGGTGAATCGTCCCACTGCATCGGCGTGCGTACGCCGTTGCGATCATCGAGCCAAATGTTATCGCCCATGCCAATTTCATCGCCGTAGTAAATGACAGGCGAGCCGGGCAATGTGAAGAGCAGAGAATTTGCCAGCTCGATCTTGCGGCGATCATTATCGAGCAAAGGCGCGAGACGACGACGGATGCCGAGATTGAGTCGCATGCGCGGTTCGGGCGCATATTGTTCCCACATCCACTGACGTTCTTCCGGCGTGACCATTTCGAGAGTCAGTTCGTCGTGGTTGCGGAGGAAGGTGCACCATTGGCAATTTTCGGGAATGGCCGGTGTGCGATTTATGATTTCAAGGAGGTCAGTGACATCGCCTTTTTTGAGCCCCATATAAATGCGCGGCATAATGGGAAAGTGGAAGCCCATGTGGAATTCATCACCATCGCCGAAATAAGAACGGACATCTTCAGGCCATTGGTTGGCTTCGCAGAGCAATATACGGCCGGGATAATTTTTATCCATGAAGGCACGCAGTTTTTTGAGATAGATGTGGGTCTCAGGCAGGTTCTCACAGTTGGTTTCCTCGCGTTCAAAGAGATACGGCACCGCGTCCGCACGGAAACCGTCGATTCCCAAGTCCAGCCAGAAGCGCTCTACACTGAGCATCTCTCCCTGCACTTTGGGATTATCGTAGTTCAAGTCCGGCTGGCTGGCATAGAAACGATGCCAATAATACTGCTTCGTCTTTTCATCCCATGTCCAGTTGGATGGTTCGGTATCAACAAAGATGATGCGTGTACCGGCGAATTTCTGGTCTGTATCGCTCCAGACGTAATAATCACGGTAGGGAGAATTACGGTCTGAACGCGATGCCTTGAACCACGGGTGCTCGTCGGATGTGTGATTCAAGACCAGGTCCATGACGATGCGGATATCGCGTGCGTGCGCGGCTTCAATTAGCGCTTTGAGATCATCCACCGATCCGAAGATCTCTGCGATGTTGTAGAAATCAGCAATGTCATAGCCATCGTCTTTCAATGGCGAGGGATAAAACGGCATCAGCCAGATGCAATCCACCCCAAGGGTTTGCAGATAATCCAATTTTTGGGTTATCCCGTTCAGGTCCCCATGGCCATCGCCATTGCTGTCATAAAATGCACGGACGTAAATTTGATAGAAAACTGCGTCTTTATACCAGGGTGTCTGATTCATGATTTCTTACCAGGAATGAAAAACTAAAGGTTTTGGAAACCTTTAGTTTTTTTCACTTGCTTCAAGCGCAAGGTCAATGAAAACGGCCGCGGTCCAACTGAACATGCCGCCTGCTCTCAGCGGCGGAACACCAGTCTCTGCGTTGTAGTATTCGAAGATACCCGCTTGATCCATGATCAAGTTCAGCGTTTTATCCCGCAACTCATTCGCAAGTGCATCATCGCCAACCCGCCGTAAAGCTTCGATGAAAAAATAATTGATGTTTACCCATATCGGTCCACGCCACATGGTTTCGGGATCATAGGCAGGGTCATTGCGGGCAACCGTTGGGATGACGCGTTCGCCCCAAAACTCACGCGGGTTTTTCAGATGCGCGATCAACCTGACGCAAATTTTTTCAGGGAGATGACCTGTCCATAACGGAAGCAGGTTGAAGGGCGTAATGACCGGGATCGGATTTTCGTCATGAGTTGCGCGGAACAGGCCGGACACTTCGTCCCAGAGATCATCAATCATCCTCTGAACAATCGCTTCCGCGCGGGACCTCCACTTGCTTCCATCTTCAAACATTCCCAAGGCCTCGGCCATCTCCGCCAAAGACTGCATCTGGATGCAGAGATACGTGTTCAAATCGGGCGACTCAACCGGCATCCCATAATCCCAGAGTGGGCTGTCATCGAGACCAGAAGAATAGGGATGGTTGTACTGAGCCAGCCCATCCCTGTCATCATCGTTGCACTCGAACCACCAGGCGTTCCACCGAACAAGGGACGCGTAAATCTCGCTGAGAAAAGGCATATCCGGTGCGGTTTTGTGTATCTTCATGGCAGCCCAGGCGAGGATGGGCGGTTTGGTTACCTCGGCAAAAAACGGATGATCAATCTCTGTGACAATGCCCTCATCGTGAATCGCGTCCGGCAACATCCCGTTCGGGAGCTGGTGTGCGAGCATCGCGCGGATTTGGTCACGCGCCAGCCCAGGGTTAATATGCCGGTACGCGATCGAGTGGAAAGCGCTGTCCCAAAGCCAAATTCCGATGTACGTGGATTTTGATGGCGCGGCGCACTCGAAGCCCAAGCTGCCTAGAGGGCTGAGCAGGTTGCATCCCATCACCCACCAGGCGTATGCATACGTATGACGATATGCCTCGACAACCGGTGGAACTTGATCGAACCACTCCTGCCACAGGGCTTTTGCATTTGCGCTGATCTGTGAAAATGGAAGCGACTGGTGCGCCAGGTCAAACGAACTGCTGATGCGAAATGTGATCGTACAATCGTCGTTTGCGCACACAACAAATTCGATGGAATATCCATTTTCCCCGGGCGCGACCTGGTTTCTGAGCACCTGACCATTGGTCTGGTAGGCAAAGTTGCGAACGGATTTTATTTCACCGCCGCACTCCATCCTGGACCACATTTCCGGGTTAATACAAAACCTGATGCCGGTCTTCCTGTTGGCTGGCAAGTGAAAAAAACTAAAGGTTTCCAAAACCTTTAGTTTTTCATTCCTGGTAAGAAATCATGAATCAGACACCCTGGTATAAAG
>JAMDBC010000185.1:14436-19225 GCA_023484185.1 Chloroflexota bacterium
AGTTGCGAACGGATTTTATTTCACCGCCGCACTCCATCCTGGACCACATTTCCGGGTTAATACAAAACCTGATGCCGGTCTTCCTGTTGGCTGGCAAGCCAATTGCCAGCGTATGGATATCCTGAAACGCGAGCTTGAATTCGCCGAGGCGGGTTTGGAAACACAAGACATCCGGGGATGTGACGGTCTCGAATTCGAGGAAGTCCCCCGCCTCATCAATAAATCCCAGGCTGTGGATGAAGGGTGGACGACGCACATAAGCTTCAGGGGCCGGATCAAGACAGACGAGGCGCTCGGCCAGTTTTACAACCAGGCGGCTTTTTTCCGGCTCCTGATAAACGAGCAGGCGTGAGCCGCGCGCACTGAACGGGACGCGGGTAATATTGATTTGGTTTTTCAGCAGATCGAGAAGTTGGGTTCTGAAATCCATTAAGAAGACTGGTCAACCTTTAACTGCACCGGCCATCATGCCGCGAACAAAGTAACGCTGAAGTCCGAAGAATACGATCATCGGAAGCAACATGGATAAAAAGGCCGCGGCGGTCAATAGGTGCCAGCCTGCGCCAAGCGACGTGACCATGTTGCTGATCTGGTAGGTCATGACTGGGGTGGTGCCGCCCAGAAAGACCAGGGCAACAAGCAGGTCGTTCCAAACCCACAGGAATTGGAAAATACCAAGCGAGGCGATGGCAGGCATCGCCAATGGAATAACGAGGCGCGTGAACACAGTCCAGTGAGAGGCACCATCTAGATAAGCAGCTTCGAATAAGTCGCTTGGCAGGGAACCGAGGAAGTTGCGCATCAAGTAGATTGCGTACGGCAGACCAAAGCCGGTATGAAACAGCCAGACTCCCAAAAACGTGCCGTTCAATCCCATTTGGGCATATAGCCGCGAGATCGGGACGAGAGTCATTTGGAGAGGAACGACCTGAAGGCCGACGAGTATGGCAAACAAAAGAAAACGTCCTTTGAAATGCAGCCATGCAAAGGCGTAACCTGCAAATGCAGCAAATAAGATTGGCAGAATGGTTGCCGGTATTGTGATGAACAGGCTATTGAGAAAAGCGCGTCCCATGCCCCGCGGATTCAACAAATCACTGGCGTTGCATTTGAGATCCAACGATTGTGTGTGCTCGCTGCAATCCTGAACATAAGTATTCCTGCCTCTATAGCCAACCAAGGCATCTACGTAGTTGCTGGTTGTGAAGCGCGCTGCGACCTGGCCCGATGAGGTGTCTCTGAGATAAGCCGCTATGTCTGCTGCCTCTTGTATTGTAGGCAGGGGGATGTTGTCCATGTGTGGTTTACCGTTGAAGTCCTTGCGCAAGACTGCCAGCAGTTGCAAGGAACGCGGATACTTGGCATTCAAGTTTGGATCGGATAGATCCGCCTGTGGAATTGTTTTTCCATCCGCACCATGGCAGGAGGCACAGTATTGAGCATAAGAAGCGCTAATATTCCTCCATGGAGAGAAAACTGTCCACCAACCCGTTGAGTTGACATCCTGTACCGGGCGTATAGATGTGATCAATAGACCCAGTGTCGGCACAATCCAGATAAGTATCGTAATAAGGATAATGAGGTGGGTCGGGATTCTGCCAAGAATCCGGTTGATCCTGTCGCGGTTCATCGGATTGCCTCCTGTGCCAGAAAGCGTTTGATGTTGTAGTAAACGAAGGGAATAACGGAGAGTACAAGGATGACGGCTACCGCCGTGCCTCGGCCTACGTTAAAGTTTTTATACATTTCCGTATACATGCGGTTGGCGATCACGTTGGTGCCAAAGTTGCCGCCGGTCATCACGTAAACGATGTCGAATAATTTCAACACATTTATGACCATCGTAGTGATCACTACCAGAATCGTGGGCATGATGATTGGAACCATGATCCTCCAAAACGCTGTCCATTCGCTGGCACCATCCACGCGGGCAGCTTCGAGGATCTCATCAGGCACGGATTTCAGCGCGGCGGAAAGGATCGTCATGCAAAAGCCGGTCCAAATCCAAATACCCACAATGATCAACATCAAGGTATTGATGCCTGGTGTGGACAGCCAGGCAACAGGTTTTCCTCCGAAAGCGGTGATAATGGAATTAAGCAGGCCTATTTGAACCTGCTGTGTGCCATAATCATAGACAAATTTCCAGACGATGCCGGCCCCCACAAAGGAAACAGCCATGGGCATGAAAATGATTGCCTTAGCCAGAGCCTCATATTTGACCCGGTCGGCAAGTACGGCAAAAGCCAACCCAATACTTACTGTTCCCGCAGTCATCAGGAAAATCCATTTGATGTTATTTCCAAACGATGATTTCCAAAAAGTGTCCAAAAAAGCTCCGGGCGAGCTGAAGTCAAATTCTGAGGTCAAAACATAGTGGTAGTTCTCAAAAACACCCCAACAGGATTCTCCGGCTGTACAAGTTGTCGCGGCAGAGGCAGTGCCATCCTTATTACTGAAGCTCAAGGCAACAGTGTTAATCATTGGATAGACAATGAAGAAGGACATCACTATCAAAGCAGGTAACAGATAGAGCCAGGGTGTCAGATTACCATGCTTCATTATCTTGGGAATGTTTTGTGATGCCATAAGTTCCTCCTGTAAGGGGTTGGGGACGCCTCAACCGAGGCGTCCCCAATCTTAAATGACGATTTACTTCTTCAATGCTGCAGCTTGTACAGCCGCCGCATCGCTTAGAGCTTTATCCAGATTGCCGCCGTTTAGGTAATCTACAATGGCCTTCCATTCAGCGCTGCCGAAACCGCCGGGGATGGTGTCACCGATATCAGGGGTAAATCCCTTGGTTGTGGAGAGCGCCTGACCGAGTTTCTGCAACGCCGGGTCAGTGTAGTTTCCGGCTGCGCCCTTGTTGGGCGATAGGCCGAAGGTAGCTTTGGCCCAATTGGCGCCTCCTTCTGGAGAGGAAAGATAAGCCACCAGCGCTTTGACCGCTGGTTTATCGCTGAAGGCCATCATCCAGTCCGCGCCGCCCTGCAAGCCTTGAGCACCAGGGACGATGAAGAAATCATAATCAGTGCCTTGCTTAAGGGTGGGGAACTGCTTGGAAATCATCGATCGGCGAATGGTTTGTAAATAGCAGCCAGGAACGCGGTTGAAAGCGTACCTTGCGCACCGCCTACAGCATATTTTGGATTCATGGCCCATTTGCCGTAGGTCTCATAAGCTTTCTTGACGCCCGGGTCATTATATGGGATGCTGCCATTTATGATGCCCATGACGTATGCAGGACCTTGTTGCACTAGAAGGATATCCTGAATAAAGTCGGAACCGGTCCAACCAGTGGCATCTCCAGATTCCAATCCCATACTCCAGGGTATATGTCCGTCAGCGGACATCTTATCAACGAGCGTGTTCAGTTCATCCCAAGTGGTCGGCACATTATAGCCCAGGGCTTTGAAATTGGCTGGGCTGTACCAGATGATCGTTTTGACATCGGCTTTAACAGGCAGGCCCAGCCACTTGCCATCAATAGTGCCGGGATTGACGAAGAAGTCGGCATAGCTATCGCGCTGCGCGCCGAGTTCATCCATTGTCTTGAGCTGATCCTTGTACTGTATAAGTTGTGCTACATTCCAAAACGCAACGTCAGGCGGTGTGCCGGCCTTGACGCGTGTGTCCAATAGCGCTTGATCGCGCGTGGACTCCGGTTTTAGCACGATGCCGCAACTATCAACGAGAGGCTGCAACACCTTATTAAGACTGGTTTCCTCAGCGCCTGACCATTGGTAGAGCAAGCTGATCTCATCACCTGGTTTAGCACCCATGCAATTAATATTGGATGCAGGAGTTGTGGTGGGAGCGACGGTGGAAGGAGCCTGAGTTACGGGAGCCGCAGTGACAACGGGCGCTTCGGTCGCGGCCGGAGTTGCGGGACTGCCACAGGCTGTCAAAATCATGGAGGCCAAAAGCACGGCGGCCAAAACACTGTAAAACTTTTTCATTTTCTTCTCTCCTGATAGATACTATTGTCTATGGTTTCAATTGAAACAGGTAGTTGGATTGGAAAATTTATTCGCGCACCTCCTTTGCTAACACGTGTTACTAAGTTGGTAAAAAAACAGCCCATCATTGACGAGGCAAACCTATAACGCTTGACTGCCGTATGACGAGTTCTGACTCAAGGAAAAGCTGAGGTTGTTCCAAGCTTTCTCCCTGTATCATTCGGACCAAACGGTCACCCGCCGCCCAACCCAACCCGTAAGCGGGCAAACGGACAGTGGTCAATGGCGGATCGCAATATTCAGCTAGGGGGACATCGTCGAAACCGACCACTGCCACATCGTCCGGGACACGAAGCGCAGCGCCCTTAATGGCTTGGATCGCACCCATAGCAACTACGTCACTGGCAACAAAAACTGCTGTGGGGTGGGGTGTCACTTTAAGTAGCTCGGTCATGGCCTTGAATCCGCTGGCAGGAGTGTAGTTGCCCTCCTGCAAATACGAATCGTCGATTTCTAATCCGGCCTCTCTTAACGCCTGATGATATCCCTCAAGACGTTGTTTGGCAGAAGTGTAAGTCAATGATGCATTCGTGATTATCGCGATCTGGTGATGACCATGAGCAATCAAATGGCGAATCGCATTCGCAGCGCCCGCGATTGCGTTGACATCTACGAATGGAATTTCGCTGTTGGGAAGCTGGCCCATCAACATAACCGGCACTCCTTGATGGTGCATGCGGATGATCTCAGAATCATCCTCGCGCGGGCCGGAAAGCAAAATCCCGTCCACGTAATTTTCATGGGTTAGTCGGGCGCGGTGCAGGCAA
>JAMDBC010000086.1 GCA_023484185.1 Chloroflexota bacterium
GACAACCAGCGATTGACAGGCCCTTTTGAATATCAAGACAAGCAAACGCGAATTGCCGCTAAAAACCGACACAAAATAATTGGCCTGACAGGTTCAAGAAACCTGCCGGGCCTTTTTGAGAGGATGGCATGCCGAAACTTTTGCTCCTGACAAAAAACTCCAACGAATACCTGTCCCTGCTTGAAGCCGCTCACTTGCCCAAACTGGATATCGTCACCACACCTGGCGCCGACTGTGAAATCGCCTGTGGTGAACCCAACCTCATCCGCGAGGCGTTGCCGCTTCTTCCTGACCTAAAGTGGGCCCAGTCCACCTGGGCCGGAGTCGATACCTTGCTGGATCCCGCCCTGCGCCGTGATTATGTCCTGACCAACGCGCGCGGCGTGTTCGGCCCGTTGATGTCGGAGTATGTCTTCGCTTATTTGCTTTTCCATGAACGAAAGATTCTGCAGTGTTACACGTCTCAACAGGAACATCGCTGGGATGCAGCCGTTACCGGCAGCCTGCGCAGTAAAACGCTTGGACTGCTCGGCGTCGGCTCAATTGGAGCGCATCTTGCCAGCACCGCCAAACATTTCAGCATGACCGTCCACGGATTTACGCGCGCCAGCGAAACCTGTCCCGATGTGGACATGTATTTCCATGCAGACATTTCCTCCTTCGCCGCACACCTGGATTATCTCGTGTGCGTGCTGCCAAATACGAACGCAACAAATCACATCATCAATTCAGCCGTCTTGAAAAGATTGCCGCCACATGCATTGTTCGTCAACGTTGGCCGCGGCAACGCTGTGGACGAATCTGCGCTGGCCGAGGCGCTTTCATCCGGTCAAATCGCGGGCGCGGTGCTGGATGTTTTTCAACGTGAGCCGCTGCCATCCGATCATATTTTCTGGCGTATGCCAAATTTATTCATCACAGCGCACACCGCCGCGCCAAGTTTCCCAAAAGAAATATCCGGCCTGTTCATTGAAAACTACCGACTATTTCTGCGCGGCGAACCTTTGAAGTATCAGGTGAATTTCGAGCAGGGTTATTGACCTTCAGTTTTGCAATCGGCTCGCCCGGCCAGTGCTCGTATGGAGATCGGCCCATTATAATATTTCCGCATTTATTAAACCCCGCAAAATAAAATTGTAACCGTCAGGCTAATCTTTCTTTTTTTTCAATTCTTCCTTAACCCTGCCGAGGGCGCGCCAGAATCTGAGAACCAGTGGGCCAAACAAGAACGCAACGATCAGAAAAACGATAAGGAGTTCGTCGTATCCAATGGCAATAACTGGCTCGCAAGCCATCGAACTCAAGAGAAGCGCCGCAACAGCGATCAAAATTGAGGAATGTTTCCTGATCATTCGGTCACGATTTCCTTGACGCGCCCAACTTTTCCGCTCTGCAAACGGACTTTGATGCCGTGCGGATGAGTCGGCGATTTGGTCAGAATATCCTTGACGATGCCCTTGGTCAATTTGCCGGTAGGCTGATCCTGCTTCAAAACGATCAGCACCGTCATGCCGGGTTTGATGTCCGCGCGGGTTTGTCCATTCATGGTTCTATTTTACCCTGCCGCACTGAAGCTATTTCAATTCAATCGCATCCTCCGGACATTGCAGGACGCAAGCGCCGCAGGCAATACATTTTTCGGAGTCGTGAAAAACCACCAGCCGTATCGCCTGCCGCTCATTCCCGGCGCACGCCAAGCCATGGACACCGCCAAACGCGCGGGTGCATCGGCAGTGGCTTTATCCGGCGCGTGTCTTCGAATTGGGAGTCAGCGAGGTGGGAGCGAAGATAGAAAGTGGTGAATAGTAAATGGGGAATAGTGAGTGACAGCCGCGGCGATTTGTGCTAAAGTAGAGACATCACTGTCACAAAAGGGAAAAGGTTATTGGTTGCGTTTTGCAAGGAAAAACGATAAGATACAGGCGCGAGCAGTGCCATGCCCAGAAATATCAAGAGCATCTTGCGCGAACTGAAAAAGGGATTAGCCGCGATCTACGGCGACCAGTTGAAAGCCGTAATCCTGTTCGGCTCATACGCGCGCGGCGACGCGCATCCGCCCGATTCGGATATTGACGTGCTGATTGTGTTGAAGGGCGAATTCGATTATTGGGAACAGGATAAACGCTCGTCGGAATTGGTCGCATCCCTTTCACTAAAACACGACGTGGTCATTTCAACTAAACTTGCTTCCGAAAAAAAATATGCCGAAAGTCGGATGCCGTTGTACATCAATGTGAGGAGGGAGGGTGTGACGGTATGATGACACCCGAAATCGAGCATTTGCTGAAACTGGCTGATGAAAGCCATGAGGTGGCAAAGGCATTGATTAAAATGGGACACCCGCGCTTTTCTGCCGCGCAAACGTATTACACGATTTTCTACCTGGCTCAAGCGATGATACTGACAAAAGGATTGACTTTCTCAAGCCATTCGGCAGTTGTTGCGGCGTATGGCAAGGAGTTCGCCAAAACGGGTTTGCTCGATCCAAAGTTCCATCGTTACATCATCGACGCACAGAAACTTCGCCAGACTGGACATTACGGGGACGAAGGCGAAGAAGTAACAGATGAACAGGCAAACGAATCCTGTCAATGGGCGGGAGAATTCAAGGAAGCAGTGAAAGCATATTTGAGCAAAATATAAAAAGGGACTCCGCCTCATGCCTAGCCCCTTCTGCTTTCACTCACTGATGACTGAACATTGATAACTGTCTACTGCTCACTGTTCACTGGATGTTGGCACGAAATACACATCCGTCGGCTTCAACTTGGAATTGCGCAGGAAGCGCGGCCTCACCTCCATGCCAATCCAATCAAGCGCGGGCGTGGCAGGGTCAACGCCCATGAGACGCGTCAGCAACAGCGTGTTCACGCCTTCGAACTCGATCAACGCCAGCACGAACGGACATTCGGGCAGGAACTCTTCCGAGCCGAAATAACAAACAGTGAAGGCGTGCACCTTGGCGGGGACATCCGTGATGTCAACCCACTTGGTCTCCGCACCCGAGAACATGTCGTGGCCGCGCGGGTTGGCGGTGGTGTATCCGCTTTCGGCGTCGCGCGAAGCGATCAGCCGCTTATTCGTCAGCGCCGCGAACCACGGGCTGTCCTGTCCGTACGAATGCAGGTACGTGATCTTATAGTCCTGCTCGATCTGGATCGGCGCCATCTTCTTGAGAAATTGCAATCCTTCCTCATCGGTACTGACAGGGAACGGAATACCGTGGACGATGTAGCCGCCCAGCGTTTCTTCGCGTTGTGAAGGTAATTTTGCCATAGTTAATTTTCCTTATTCGGTGGTCGAGTAGTCCCGCATGATCTTAGCGGGACGTATCGAGACCACCCTCCCTTTCCAAAACGGAGACGGAGACATAGGTGCCCGTGCCCGCATGGGAATGGATTGCGCCCCGCTTCGCATTCTTGACTTGGAGCTGGTCGGCCTTGAAATGCTTTTTGACCGACCCCTGGAGTTGCCACACCGCAAAGACGCCCTGCATGAGACCCGTCGCGCCGACAGGATGTCCGCAGGCGATCAGTCCGCCCGAGGGATTGACCGCGCAGTGGACCTGCCCCGCCGAACTTTGGCGGGGTTGATCTTTCAACTTCAGGTCGTAGTCGATATTTGGCAAAAAGGCCTTGCCCGATTCTGCAAACGGACCGCCTTCGCCATAGCGACACAATCCCATGTCTTCGTAGGTCTGAATTTCAGATGATGTATACGCGTCGTGCAATTCAACGAAGTCCAGTTCGTTCAACGGGTCTTTGATGCCCGCCTGTTTGTATGCCATGTTGCCCGCAGTGCGTCCCGCGCGGAACGAATGGACTCCAGGGTAGCGCGTGCCGTGATCCCAAAGTTTTTTGTAATACGCGCGTGTCTCGTCTGAGTTTTGTTCCTGCGGCGTGGCATAGTCGCGCATGAACGTGTCGTAA
>JAMDBC010000181.1 GCA_023484185.1 Chloroflexota bacterium
CCTATCGCCGCCGAAAAATGACGGTAAAGGGCGAGGATGTAATTTACGATTAAACATTTTACGCATCACGTATCACGTAATACGTGATGCGTAAGGAGATGCCATGCGCGAAATAACTCTACCCATCAGCGATGAAACCATTCGCAGTCTGCATGTTGGCGAGCCTGTAACTTTGACCGGAACAATGGTCACAGGGCGCGACGCGGCTCACAAGTGGCTGATCGAAACCTTCATCAAGAAGACCCGCCAGCCTCAAGGTGACGATTTGAAAGTATATGATGAATTAAAGAAACTGCTCAACGGCTCGGTGATCTATCATTGCGGCCCGGTTGTTAGCGGACTGGACACGAAAGATTACAAATTCGTCGCGGCGGGACCAACCACGTCCATCCGCGAGGAGCCGTACCAGGCCGACGTGATGAAGCACTTCAACGTCAAGGGCGTGATCGGCAAAGGCGGCATGGGCCCGAAAACTTTGAAGGGCTGCCAGAAAACGCCGGGAGTTTATTTCCACGCCATCGGCGGCGCGGCTTCATACATCGCCCAACGCGTGATGAAAGTGCTGGGGGTTTACAAAATGGAATTCGGCACACCGGAGGCGATGTGGGTGATCGAAGTGAAAGACTTCCCGGTTGTCGTTACCATGGACGCACATGGTGCAAGCCAACATGCGGTGGTTGGCGACAGTTCCCAAAAAGTGCTGGATGATTTATTGGCAAAACCTTACTAACCGATCATTTGGGCGACAATGTTAATGTCGCCCAATCTTTTTCACCCCGCCTCCTTTCGGACTGTGAACCTGATTCCCGTCACCTCGTCATTCTCAACCCCCTGACTTCGGGGTATACTCGCCGCATCTCATTTATGAGGAGTAGATTCTATGAAACGTGCAGTCAGCATCAGCATTGGATCTTCAAAACGCAATAAAGCAGTTGAAGTAACTTTACTGGGTGAGAAGGTCAGCATCGAACGCATCGGCACCGACGGCGATATGGAAGCCGCCGCGCAGAAATATAAAGAACTGGACGGCAAAGTAGATGCCTTCGGCGTCGGCGGCGCAGACCTGGGAGCGCTGGCTGATGGAAAGTGGTATCCCTTTTATTCAGTGAAACCGATGGTGCGCTTCGTCGAAAAGACCCCATTGGTAGATGGCGGCGGGCTGAAGAATACGCTCGAAAACAAAGCTCCCGCATTTTTAGATCAGAAAATTGGCGAGTACATCAACTCGCGCGGACGCAAAGTGCTGGTGACGGTCGGCGTTGATCGCTGGGGTCTTTCTAAATCTTTTGTCGAGGCCGGTTACGAAACCGTCTTCGGCGATCTGATGTTCGGTCTGGACATCCCGATTGCCATCCATAAGATCAGCCAGCTCAAAACTTTAGCTGCGCTGCTCATGCCCATCGCCGGACGATTACCCTTCGAATGGATCTATCCAACGGGTGAAAAACAGGAAAAGCGCACACCCAAATGGGAAAAATATTATCAATGGGCAACGGTGGTTGCAGGTGACTGCCATTACATCAAACGCAACATGCCTTATGATATGCAGGGCAAAGTGATCGTCACCAACACAACCACGCCCGAAGATGTGGAAACTTTCCGCAAAGCCGGTATTAAGTATCTCATCACCACCACGCCCGTTATTGACGGACGCTCCTTCGGCACGAACATGATGGAAGCCGCATTGGTGGCTGTCTCTGGCAAGGGCCGTCCATTGACTTGGCCTGAATTAACCGAAATGCTGGATAAGCTCGGCTTCGAGCCGCAATTGCAGGAATTGAATTAACGTCATTGCGAGCAAAGCGAAGCAATCCCCTTTCGCGAGGAGATTGCTTCAGGCTTTCAGCCTTCGCAGTGACAGGAGGATTTATCATGGATGCAGTCGTTACCGCAGGTGGAATTCCGCAACCCAATGAGCCTTTATATGAGTATTCCAAAGGCGACGCCAAGGCATTGATCGATGTGGCTGGCAAGCCCATGATCCAGTGGGTGTTGGACGCGTTAAGCGAAGCAAAAACCATTGACCGCGTGGTAGTCATCGGTCTCTCAGCCAAATCAGACCTGACCTGCAAAAAGCCGCTCACATACATCTCCAATCAGGGCAAGATGCTGGATAACTTGAAGGCTGGCACAGCCAAGGTGATGGAGCTTAACCCCAAAGCCAAATATGTGCTATTTGTTTCTTCGGATATTCCCAGCATTACGGGCGAGATGGTGGATTGGATGGTCAACACTACCAGTGAAACGAAGGATGATATTTATTACAACGTCGTCCGCCGCGAAGATATGGAAGCGCGCTTTCCCGGCTCGAAGAGGACCTACACTCCGCTAAAAGACATGGAAGTCTGCGGCGGCGACATGAACGCAGCTCGCACATCCATCGTTAACCAGAACTCTGAGTTTTGGAACAAGCTGATAGAAGCCCGCAAGAATCCCGCCGCACAGGCGTCGATGATTGGCCTTGACATCATCTTCAAATTCATGTTTCGCCAATTGACCATTGACGATGTGATCCAACGCGTGGCAGACAAGTTGAACTTGAAAGGCCGCGCCATCGTCTGCCCCTTCCCCGAAATCGGCATGGATGTGGACAAGCCTCACCAACTGGAACTGATGCGCGACGACCTCGAGTCACGCGTCCGCAAGATTGCCAAATCATCGGCTCCGAAGTCTGCTGCGAAGGCTAGGCCGGCCAGGAAAGCCAGCGCCGTGAAGGCCAAGCCGGTTAAGAAAGCCAGTGCGAAGAAGACACCTTCGTCAAAGAGCAAGCCCGCTCCGAAACCGGCTGGCAAAGCCAAAAAGAAATAGAACCCTGCCACGGGGCGAATCGTGGAGACACGCATCAAGACTCTTGAACCGCGAAGCCCACAAAGAACGCGAAGAAAACTTTTAAATCTTTGCGAACTTTGCGAACTTCGCGGTTATTTTTGCCAAGCATGCAGACTCCAAAATCTGCAATAATGCTCCTCGTTTTTATTTCAGGTGAACATGAATTTCAAATCCATTCTTCAACTCGACGCCGACGTCTCCAACAAATTGTGCGTGGCTGAAAAGCCCGGTGCGCTTCGCAGCTTCGCTGTCTTCTTTGCCCACTCCGGCGACTCATGGTTCTGGGGATTGGGGCTGATCATCTTGTGGCTGGTTGGAGACTCGTTCTGGAAACGATGGGCCATCGTTGTCCTGGCTGGCATCTCCATATTGGCCGTGCTGGTGATGTCGCTCAAATTCAGCATCCGACGCAGACGGCCCGAGGGCGAATGGGGCAGCATCTACCGCAACACCGATCCGCATTCGTTTCCATCGGGACACGCTGCACGCGCCCTCATGATCGCCGTGGCCGCGGCTGGTTTGGGACCGGGCCCGGTTGCGTTGCTGTTGTGGATTTGGGCGCCGCTCGTGGCGCTGGCGCGCGTCGCAATGGGCGTCCATTATGTGTCCGACATCGTTGCGGGGTTTGTGGTCGGCCTATTCATGGGATTGGTCGTCCTTCAATTTCATCCACTGTTCTTGAGCTGGCTGGTATCACTTATTCATTTACCACTTTGGTGACACATGATCACTTTGCTTTTTTCACGCTTTCCAAATGTTCTTTGATATGACCCAGATCACGCTCGACCCAGGTTTGCAATGTCATGCCACTGCCTTGAATTAAGTGACACGAAGGTCGCCCCCAGGCTTCACTGGGCAAGCCGCGCAAAGCATTCACCAAAGACAGAACATTCATCACAAAACCGTCCAATATGAAAACCAAATTTTCCTGGGCATCATAATGTTCAGCCATGTAGGCATCGCCGTCAAAATTTTCAAACTGAGGATCGTCTTCTTGCAACGTGCGGCGGGCGCGCATTCCATACACCAATACATCCACATCGCGTGTATGCGCCGCCAACTGATGCACATTCCATCCGCCTTCC
>JAMDBC010000027.1 GCA_023484185.1 Chloroflexota bacterium
ACCAATCCCTGAACTCGGAATTTGACAGCGTCCGGGTCGCCGCCATGGACGATCAGTGGATCGAGGTTGCCCGTGGGCAGGTTCTGCCCGCCGAGCGCGTGGCCCACCCGCTTCGGTTGCGTGTCCAGGCCCGCAACACCGACGATGTGGCCTGGGACTCCGACCAGGGAGCCCCAGGCGGCGTTCGGTTGCGCATTTGCCAAGCCGGCGGGGTGCGGAAGGAGATCGCCATCGAGCGCAATATCAATTGGGGCCAGACCTGCCAGTTCGAGTTTTCGCTGGGTTCGTCGCCACGGACCGGTCCCTTTGCCTTGCGCTTCGCCAGCGAACGGACGGGCGAGTTTGGCGAGACGTTCCGTTTTGAACTGAGCGAACCGCTCAGATGAAACGTAATAATAAAAAATCCATGTGCCGCGAAATTGCTGGATAGTTTGTCATGATGAAGCTGCGCCGCCCCCAATCCATGCTGATGGAAACCATGATGGTTAATTTCGTTCAAACCATCACCAGCGTTGTGATGCCGGTTTTGGCCCGTGAGCGAATTGGCGCCAGTTCGTGGCTGCTGGGGATTTATGGCGCGGTCTGCTTTCTGGCATACGCCGTGGCGGCTCAAGGATCCGGCTATTTGGGCGATCGTTTGGGCCGGCGGCCGATGATGTTGGCCGGCATAAGTGTGATTGCCGTCAGCCTGCTGGCGGTCGTCGGAGCGCACGGGCCACTGTCGTTTGCCCTGGCGTTCTTGATTTCAGGGATTGGTTACGGTGTTTTCTGGCCGGCATTGGAAGGGGCGCTGATCGACGGCCAGACGTCTCGCCAGATCAATACCGCCACCGGCGTCTTTTGTTATAGCTGGATGACGGCAACGGCGATCGGTTCGATCATCATGGGCGCTCTCCACCATTGGGGCTTGGCTTACCCGGTGATTGCGGGATGGATGTTGCTTGCGGTTTGCGCCGTGCTGCTTTTCTGGCCGGGGGCGATGGAAATCGCCCCATGGGGAGAACGAGATGTCAACGGAGACATCGCCGTTATTGACATGGAGCGCCGAAAGTTATTCGTGCGCCTGGCGATGGCCGCCAATCTGGTCATGTATTTCATCTTTGGCGGTTACCGTGTCTTGCTTGCCGTTTATGCGGACGCGCCCGGAGTGGGCATTACGGGCTGGCGCTTTGGGCTGCTGTCGGGCATCAATATGATGGGAATGGCCGGCTGCGTCGGGCTATTGATGGTCTGGCGAGGCTGGCACTATTCCTTGCGCTGGCTGGTGGGCGTGGAACTGGGCGCAGCCGTCCTGCTGATCCTGTTTGTTTTTACGAATCACTACTGGCTGCTGGTGTTGCTGGCCCTGCTGCTTGGGCTCCCCGGCGGCGTCTGTTATTTCTCCGCCTTTTTCTATGGCATGGCGCTGCACGAGAGCAAGAGCGCGCATGGCGGCAACTTCGAGGGGCTGATCGGCCTGGGCCTGGGAGTCGGGCCGCTGGTGGGGGGATACCTCATCATCCAAGCCCAAAATCTTCAACTTTCTTTTGCGCCACGCGCATACTTGCTGGCTGATGTTATTCTTTTGGGGTTACTGATCGCGGTTCAACTCGTGTTGGCCAGTCGCTTGAGCGATCGGTCCGATCCGGCGGCCGAAAAATACAAGACCGAAATTGCGCGGAAAATTCGGTGACAGCTACCTTTTTCATCTTGATTTATCGAGCATGGCTTGGCACCCTTCGTGCATGAGATGGAATGGCGTCTGGGCCGCCGACTGACCGCGCAGAAACGAGGCCGCAAACCCGCAACCACCGGCGAACATGAAATCCAAAAGGAGCTATTTCGGTAACTGTCACCTTATTTCAGTACAAATAAAACTCAGCGTAGTTATTACTCCGAGCGCGAAATGAAAGACACTCGCCTTCTCAATGCATACTTCTTAGCCCGCTTCGAGCGGGCTCTATCTAGACCCCGGCTTCAGCCGGGGGGGCGGGCGTGTGCGAGCCACACAGCGCGCTTCGAGCGCGCTTCCCGCTCTCGGCTTCAGCCCCCCTTTTCGCGCCGACCCATTGTCACCCATTTCGTGCTCGGAGTAATCCTGACATGTATTTTTCAATAAGTCTTTTGGCTTGGACTTGGAGCAACCATTACAAAGAGCCAGTCAAGTGTGGACCAATTGAGGGGATTTTGTAGGAAATGTTAAAGCCAATAGATGATGAATTGAAAAAGGCCCGCCTTTATGAAACAGCCTTGGGCATCTTGGCTGCTATCATGGGTGGGGTGATTGTTATATGTTTACTAATTGTGCCTATTTTTCTGTCGGAACACTATCTTGAACAGTATCCCTTCTTTCAGGGTGCGATTGCTTCTTTTTCACTGACATGTTTATTTTTCGCATTACGTGTGTTAGTGAAATTTCCAACAAAATACATCTTTCCTTCCACTCACGATAGCCGAGAATATTGGGTGTTAACCCCGAAGGGAATAAGATATGTCGATCTCAACAAACTTGTCCTCAAAAAATCGGTTTTTGGATTCTCTATTTACTTTGACGGCGAACATCGTGACTATTATTTGGTTGGTAGAAAGCCAACTCTATAGACTTAAACTGTATTTAAATTCGGAAATAAGGTAACCCATGCGCCAGGAGAACAACAATACGGTTCCAAACAGGACAAAAGCACGAATCGGCATGATTTCCATACTCGGCGGTGTCGCTCTATTCGCTGTGGTTTGGATTAGCCTGGCGAAGGCAATCACCGGAGATTGGCGGGGCACACCGCTCAGTGACGTGTTGTGGGCGAACCTTAACTTAATCTGTGGGTTCGTTGCATATAATGGGTTGCTTATCGTGGGGGCCATTTTGATGCATCAGTCCAAGGTTGAGGCACAATACTTTACTACATTCATGGTCATTCCTCTGTTTTTGATTCTGCTTGCGGCAACCCCGCTTATCCACAAATTCGGAAGTGTCCTCCTTGTATCTTATCTATGGTTGACGTGGGGAGCGCTGAAAATTGCGGAGCGGAGGGGCGGTCTGACGAAGAATCTGCGTTATTCTCATTACATTCTCCAATTTGGCTTTATTGCATTTGCATTCGCTACGATAGTCATGATCGGGTATCTGGTACGTATTGCTCATGATATGCGTTTGCAGATTGATGGCTTTGTCCCTCCGGCCGCGAAGGCGGAAATCCTTAATCAGGTGATGGATACCGTGAAGGCCGCGAGAAACTCGCTCCTTAAACAGATAATTGAACCGGCAATCGCTTTGCTCCTCATTTTACTATATTTTGTCGTTGAATTCAGAATTATTAGACAGCCAAAGAGGACAGAAACATCCGCCGGGATTGCCGCAGAATAATAGACAGCTCAATATGGTGACGGCACCTTTTTCATCCAAACCGAGGGGACGAGTGATTTTCAAAGATGGATCACAAAAGCAACTGCATTGAAGGAAAAGCCGACCACCTGGAACGAGTCTGCGATTCAAAGCGCACGGATAGAATCCTATGTTTCGCGCCCCTATTGGTCATGTGTCTTCTGGCAGGCGCATGGGTCGCATATTGTATTGTTACGATAAAATATCAGAGATCTCACGCGTGGAATGATTCATTCGGCGGGAATCTGACTCCTGATAACATGAAGCTATGGATGTTCGAAATCAAATTCTTTAACATTGTCAAATGGTTAATATATGGTTTATCCTTAATAGGGATAGCATTGGGCATTGCATATAAATTTTCAAACAAGGGTAAACACCGTGCCTATGTCAGATGTGCCTATTTTTCTGTCGGAACACTATCTTGAACAGTATCCCTTCTTTCAGGGTGCGATTGCTTCTTTTTCACTGACATGTTTATTTTTCGCATTACGTGTGTTAGTGAAATTTCCAACAAAATAC
>JAMDBC010000131.1 GCA_023484185.1 Chloroflexota bacterium
AACACGGTCAAGACGCACATCCGCGTCGAGAGCTTTTGCCGCCTCGCCCGCCGCAGGGGAAAAATAAGCGATCACTTTGCAATGAAGGCGGCCTTCTGATTCGTGTCGCGTGAATACGGCCATCTCTGCAGGTTTGCCTGCCAACGCAAACAGCGGCAGGAATAGTTCCTCAATCTGAGCGGATGGCATGGGAGCCCACATCCCATCGCCGAGCGATTTTGAATACCAGTTGTTCCCATTTTCCACTTTACACCAGCCCTCTGCCCTTCGCTACCTTTGCCGCCTCGCGCCGCGTGCGGACGTGCAGTTTTGCCAGGATGTTGCGGATGTGCGTCTTGACCGTGTTCAGGCTGATCATGAGCGCCTCCGCGATTTCCTTGTCGGTCGCGCCTTGTGATGCCTGCAACAGCACTTGTTGTTCGCGCTCGGTCAGGCCGCTGTCATCTTCCTTCTCTGATATTCCGCCTCTGCTCAAGCGGCGGAATTCGGAAAGCATCCGTCCAGCCAGCGAGGACGATAGCGCCGCTTCGCCGCGTAGCGCGCCGCGTAACATCCCCAGCATATCCTGCGAACGAATATCTTTGAGCAGGTAACCCTGCGCGCCGTTCTTGAGCGCTTCAAAGAGTTTTTCGTCATCGTCTCGCACGGTCAGCACGACGATGGTCGTCTCTGGCAAGACCTGCTTGATCTGGCGCGTGGCTTCCAACCCATCCATGCCAGGCATTTGCACGTCCATCAAAATTAGGTCGGGCTTGAGTTCCTGCGCTTTGACAAACGCCTCCAGTCCGTCATTGGCTTCGCCGACCACTTCCATATCGGGTTGGGCGCTGATAATTCCTGCCAGGCCCTCGCGGAAGAGGGCGTGATCGTCTGCCCTTAAAACGCGATAACGGGTCATTGTATTGCTTCCGCCTCAGGCCATCTCAGTGTGACGCGCGTTCCGCGCCCAGCCGTTGACTCAACTTCAACCCAACCGCCGATATGCGCCGCGCGCGCCTGCATGATCTGCAGACCGAAATGTCCGCTCGGTTCAGGCTGTAACGTATCGAAACCTTTTCCATCATCTTCGATTGCCACAAAATAATGATCATCGCTTTGGCCCATCCGCACATTGACCCGCCGCGCCTGTGCGTGACGGGCAATGTTATTCAGCGCCTCGCGCGTGATGTTCAACACCTGCTCAGCCACCTTCGGCGAACAATCAGGCGCGGCATCTTCATCATTTTGCCAGGCCGCTTTCAAATCATGTTCGAATGCGAATTCGTTCACCGCCTCGCTCAAGCGGGCGCGCAAATCCGCCTCGGCGGGCGTTTCATCCATCAGACTGTTGATGGCGCGGCGCACCTCGCCCGTGGCTTTTTCAATCGTCTCGCGCGTTTTTTGCAAGCGTTGGAGTGCGTCCTGATCTTTTCCATCCGACAGGAAGTCAACCACCTGATCGGTCATCAAGCCCAAATAGCTGAGTGTCTGCACCAGCCCATCGTGCATCTCAGCCGCGACGCGGCGGCGCTCCTCCAGTGTCGCCATGCGCTCGGCTTGCGCGTACAGGCGGGCGTTTTCCAAAGCGATGGCGGCAACGTTCGCCAGTTTGGTCAACATGCCCGCCGCCTCGTCCGCAAATTGATGTTGCGCTGCGCTCCCCACACACAACGCGCCGATCACACGCTCGCCCACCCGCAACGGTGCAGCCAAATGACTGGCGCGGTAGCCCTCCGCCAACATGCGGCATCCGCCGTGACAGTCGCCCACTCCGCACGGCAATGCCCTCTCGCTCGTCAGCACATCGCCTGCCAGGCCGTCATCCGCAGCCACTACATCGCCCTCGATGGCGTTGCGCGGCCCGCTGACCGCTTGCAATTTCAGCCAGTGACGGTCCTCATTCACCAGGCATAATGAAGCCACCTCGCCGCCCAGCAACGTCCGCGCCTTTTCGGTCACCGAATTCAACACCTGCTGAATATCGAGCCGCGACGAAATCTCGCGGCTGACCTCGTTGAGCGTCTCCAATTCGCGCGTGCGTTGGGCAACGCGCTCTTCGAGACTTTCGTTCAAGGCGACCAATTCTCCGCGCGACGAATGCAAACGGACGCGCATGGACTCAAACGCCTGCGCCAGCGTCCGCATCTCTTCCGGACCTTCGACCTGGATCGCCGTTTCGAGATCATTTCCTCCCAGACGTTCTGCCGCACGCGCCAACTGGCGCAAGGGTTGCAGAGCCGAGCGGCGCGTAAGCCACATCCCCACGCCCAGGAGAATCAACGCGCAGAGGAAGAAGCCAATCTGGATGGCGCGCAGACGATTGACCTTTGCAGTCGAGTCTGTTTCGTAGAGGCGCACGACCGTGTCGGCTTGCGCCGCAAGCGTGGACGATTGTTGTTGTATGGATTGAAGAGCAGACGTAAAAGTGGGAGACTCGCGCGAGGTGCGCTGTAACTCATCGAGCAGGGTGCGAAATCCACTCCAGGTGAGAGTCACCTTGTCGAGCGAGGAACGAATCTCAGGGTTACGCGTAAGCGGCAGAGTGACATCTTGTTGGGGCAGGTAGGGCGCCGTCCCGCCGTCGCGCAAGGCCGTCAGAGTCTGATCGAACGTCTGCTCCGCATCTTGCAAGGCGGCATTAGTGACACCTTCCCCCGCACCCGCCTCGAACGCCAGACGCGCCATCTGCTGGGTCAACATGCGCTGACGCCCCGCCAGGTTGATGACCAGTGCGTCCTGCTTTTGCGTTTCCAGGCCCCAAACCGTCGCGCAAACCGAAATCAGCACGAGCAGGACGAAGGCAGTGAACAGCAGGCTCAATCTTCCCTGAAGACTTTTTAACATCATCGCTTCCTTTGACGATACCAATTATACAGCCTTACCGTGCGATGGATGTCAAAGGGTTGTTCAATTTATTTTTGAGCGCCGGGCGCCCCGTGCAAAAAGCCTACGAAGACCAACTCATCAACGGCGCGGATCGTATGTTGTTCACCGGCGTCAAATACAAGCGCGGTTAATGACAGTGGGGCAAGGCCGTTGGGAAGCGGCACCCGTGATTGGCGTTCATCAAGGATTGGTAGGCGAAACGTTGGGCAAAGAGGATGGCGTGATGCTGGTAGATGAATCGAGTGCGGTGAAGCAAGGCCAAAATTCGGTGGGCGTGGTTGCGCAATACTGCGGGTCGGTGGGCAAGATTGCGAACGGGCAAGTGGGCGTGTATTTGGGATATGCCAGTCGCAAAGGCTACAGTTTGCCTGCACCAGGGCCGCAGGCACAGGTGGTTGAGGGGCAGTTGTTTATGCCCGATCAATGGTTCGAGGACGAGCATACTGAGCGACGGAATGCGTACGGTGTGCCAGAGGACTTGGGGTTCAAAACGAAGCCGAAAATTGGGCTGGATCTTCTGGAAAAAGCGGTACAACGCGGGAATTTGCCCTTTTCCTGGGTAGCAGCCGATGCGTTGTACGGGGATTCTCCCGCTTTTCGGGATGGAATCGATGCTTTGGGAAAATGGTATTTCACCGAGATCAGGAGCACCACTCCGATTTGGCGCACCTGCCCCAGGGTATATGTTCCCAAGTGGAATGGTCACGGCCGTCATCCCACCCGCCTGCGTCTCCGCTATTCCAGCCAGCATCCAGTTCAGGTGAAGCAAGTCGTGAGGCATATCTCCCAAAAAGATTGGGTTCAAGCTGTGTCAAAGAAGGCAGCAAAGGACCGATCGCGTATGAACTCGCTTTTCTGCGCATCACCGAGTCGCGCAAAAACTTGCCCGCAAAAGAACTCTGGCTGATCCTCCGCCGCAATCTGGATGACCCTACCGTCATCAAATACTACTTCAGCAATGCTCCTTCAGCAATGCTCC
>JAMDBC010000132.1 GCA_023484185.1 Chloroflexota bacterium
CCTGCGTAGCCGTTCTTGACAAAATGCGGCAGGTTGCCGCTATGGTCAATGTGGGCGTGTGAAAGAATGACCGCGTCGATCTCGCGCGGGTCGAATGGAAAGTTACGATTGCGGGAATAGGTTTCTTCGCGCCGTCCCTGGTACAACCCGCATTCCAACAGAAGTTTTTTACCATTGATCTCCAACAAATGCTGTGACCCAGTCACTGTTCGTGCTGCGCCATGAAAACTAAGTCGCATCCCTGCCTCCTAATATATTCGAAATCTGCGTTCCGAATTTTTCCATTCGCCACGGAGAATTCTTCATAATGGGATTCAAATCCGCTGCGCCGCGTTCCGCCAGGGCCATCAACAAGGATTTCGGCAGGATGACATCCGATTCGACATTCATCCCGTCGGCGGTTTTTTTGCGCCAGGCTTTTAATTTATCGAGACGTTTCATATACGCTTCATCGGGACGTTGAGTCGGCTCCCGTTTTACAAGCTGATTCTCCACTCCGCGCTTGACCGCTTCGAGCACGAGCTTGCCCCAATATTCAACCTGTTTCGTTGAAAGGCCAATCCCCACCAGGTCATCCAGCGTGGACGGCTTCGCCCGCGCAATTGCGACCAGTTTATCGTCAACCATCACCTTGAACGGCGGGCGGTCGAGCCTTTCAGCGAGACGCTCTCGCAACAGCGCCAGCTCTTTCAAGACCGTCAAGTCCTGCGAAGCCATATCACGCCGCGAACTGAAACGCGCCCAATAAGGTTCGTCGCTCTTGGGCTTCGAACCATTCGGAATACATGCCATTTGAAAATCTTCCTGCGCCAATGGCCACAGCCCTTTTTCTTCGAGTTCGGCTTTTAGCAGATCCCGCAATGGGATGAGAAAATGCGTATCGAGGCGGGCATAAAGCACCAGGTCCCGCGAGAGCGGACGTATGCCCCAATCCGCTTTCTGGAATCGCTTGTTGACTTTCACTGAAAATTTTTCGTCCAACAAACGATCCAGCCCGGCCTGCCTGCGTCCTTTTTATTTTTCATGGTGTCAAAAAGATTGGCGAAGGTAAAATCGTAATCGCGCCGCAAACAAATGAGGTCATACTCCGCAGCATGAAAAATCTTTTCAACATTTGGGTCGGAAAAGATCGGCTCAAGCGGACTTATGTCGTCAAGCGCGAGCGGATCGACAAGGTAATCGTTTTCGAGGGTGGAGAACTGGATCAGGCAAACACGTTCGCGATAAGCGTGCAGGCTATTTGACTCTGTATCGACCGCGATATGTGAATGTCGGTTTAATTCATCGGCAAGCTTCGAGAGCTGGCTACTTGATTGAATGAGAATAGGAGGGGCTAACGCTTCCAAAACCATGAGCGTGATTATATCTCTCGTTCTTTTTCCATGATGAGTGCGGATTCGCCATCATTATAATAAGCCTGCCAGACATTTGCCCGGTAATAGCCTTCTTGTTCATAGAGACGGATGGCGCCGGCGTTGGAGGCGCGCACTGAGAGTCTCACACGCGGCGTCTTGAGCTGCACCTCGCAAGCTCGCAAAAGTTGACGACCAATGCCTTTGCGCTGGTATTCAGGCAGAACGCCAATTGTCGCGATCCACGAGAAGCCCTGTGAAGGATGCGGATCACCTGCAACGAAGCCGATCATTTGACCGTCTTCGACAGCTTTCAAACGCACGACATCCGAAAAGGTCAGAACGGCCAGTAAGTCAAGAAAGGGCCAGGCGTCCTGGTCAAAACAGGCATGCTCCAGTTTATTGAGTGCGCCGATGTCGAGAAAAGAAGCGGGAAGAATATCCATAAAAGAAAAATGTCTGTCCGTCAAAACCAGGCTGATTGTACCAAACCATGAAAAATAAAAAGTGGAAAGCGGCATCTTTCTTCCACTTTCCACTTTTTATTATTACGTCTTTGCGAGGGGTGTTTCGGGCGTTCTGTGCCCGCTCCGAAGCAATCTCCGCTCCAACGAGGGAGATTGCTTCGCCGCACATAACGCGGCTCGCAAAGACATGACCATTTATTTCTTGCTGCCTGCGATCTTCTCCACCATGCTTGTGAACTCAAGCGGGAAGATGTATTTCGTGGAGGCGCCATTGCCAATGGATTTGAGGGCTTCAAAATACTGCAAGGTCATCGTGTTCTGGTCGATCAGCTTGGCGGAATTGAAGATGTTGGTCAAGGCATCGGCATAACCTTGGGCGCGCAAAGCCTGGGCCTGACGTTCGCCTTCGGCAGCCAAAATGGCGGATTGCTTCTGGCCTTCCGCACGCAAAATGGCAGACTGCTTTTCGCCTTCCGCAACGTTAATGGCGGCTTCGCGCGTACCGGTCGACTCGGTCACGACCGCGCGGCGGATACGTTCTGCGGTCATCTGACGATTCATCGCTTCCTGAACATCCTTGGGCGGAATGATCTCGCGGATTTCAACATTGGTGACTTTCACACCCCAACGCTCCGTGATCTCATCGAGACGGGTGCGAAGCATGGTGTTGATGTGTTCGCGCTCCGAAAGCACATCATCCAGCGGGATACCGCCGATGACCGCGCGCAAAGTGGTGGCGGCGATGCCAGCCGCAGACAACTCAAAGTTCTGAACTGCCAGCACCGACTGTCCCGGATCGAGCACCTTGTAATACCACAGGAAGTCAATTGAGATGGGTGCGTTATCTTTTGTAATTGAAACCTGATGTGGCACTTCGCGGATCTGCTCACGCAGATCGACCATTTTAGGAATATCCACGAAGGGGATCAGCAAAACGATGCCGGGGCCTTTGGGCTGGGGCAACACGCGTCCCAGTCGGAAGACCACCAGGCGCTGATATTCAGGCACGATCCGAATGGCATTGGCCAAAAAAATTACAGCCACTACCACGACCGCGCCGATCAAACAAAATGTAGATGTAATCGCTGCGTTCATTCAATATCTCCTTTCGAAATTATTTGGTTGTTTCCAAACTTTCAATAACCAAAACAAAACCTTCACGACCTATAACCCGGATCGGGCTTCCTGCTGACACCACCTTTTCACTGCGGGCACTCCATAACTCTCCAGCCACCTGGACGGAGCCATCCTGCGAAACACTCGTCTTGGACTCTCCAACCATACCCATCAATGTGGCAAGATCATGCGATGGCTGTCTTTGCAAAACCTGAATTACCTTGCGAATTGCAACCCACAGATAGCCCGCGTACAAAAGCGAAACGATCACTGCCAGGATTGGATTAACAGATGGTTTTCCTCCTTCGGTGAAGAAAAATACCGAGCCGATCACCAATCCCAAAATGGATAAAACGAGAAACGCCTCCCGCTTTGGCCGGCGAATAGCATACAGGAAAGGCACGAGGCTCAAGAGAAGAATGACCAATGCCCATCCGTTGAAGGAAATGTTATAAACCGCGTAACCGGCCAGCACAAGACAAAATAGAGCGCCGACTTCCAATATCCCCGTCCCTGGTGTAACGATGGCAAGGAGAGTGAATAAGGTTCCCACCACTAGCAACAAGTAAGCGACGTTCGGGTTGAGCAGAATATCCATTTTTTTCCTTCTTCGTACAAAATGATTATACAACAACTCTCATTACACATATACGTGAGAAAACGCCATTCGTTCTATGCGGGTATAATGGAGAAAATTCAAAGCTGATTTGATAAGATGGCAAAAAGAGACTTCCTCGACAAGATCATTCCGGGCGATTGCGAGGGCCTTCCGAATCACTTAATACTATATATTAACAGGACAAAGCAATGAGCTACGAAAGAAAAATGCTCGAGGATTTAAAAATGCCAACTCAAGGAGAAGTTGAGCAGGCATTATTAAAATCATTAAA
>JAMDBC010000019.1 GCA_023484185.1 Chloroflexota bacterium
TAGCAGGAAAACCATTAAGGGCAGGAAGAGCATTCTCTGAGGCTGTTCCTGCCAATGCCGCAACAACAAGTAAATAGTGATCGCTATAATAATTTGCGAAACGATCTGCCACACAATATAAGCCTGCCCCAGAGAAAGCGATCCAAGCGGCACTGTAAAGAAGGCCAGTGGCAGGGGATAAGGGAAAATCTTGTTCGGTATCCAAGTCGCACCGAAGGCTGCATGCCCTGCCAGCCATTGGGCCTGGTTGTATGGATTTTGACCCAACCCTATCATGTGTCCCGAAAGCCAGAAGAAAAAGAAATTGGAGTTGGTGTAATCTTGATGTGTGTAATTTTGCATCGCCCAAAAATAAAACAGCGCGCCAAGCACAACGAGTGTGACGGTTGTGGATGCTATCTTGGTAATTAATGGCCGGCTATTGTTCATGATCTAACTAATGGGCATCAGGAAAGATGCGAAGAAAAACAAGACTCGCCACGCTCTTCACATTCTTCCCTGCTGATTTATAACAATTCCTTCAACGCGGCCAGGAAGAGCGTGATATTCTCGCGCCGGCTGGAATATCCCATCAGGCCGATGCGCCAGACTTCATCCTTGAGCACGCCGAATCCGGCTGCGATCTCGATGTTGTACTCGTTGAGCAGCCGCGCGCGGACTTTGTGTGGGTCGCATCCGGCCGGGACTTTGGCCGTGGTCAGCGGCGGGAGGCGATACTCAAGCGGAATAAACGGCGGCACATCCATGGCTTCGAGTCCGTGCCAGAGAATTTCAGCATTGGCGCGATAGCGAGCGAAGGCATTTTCCTGTCCTTCCTCGGCGATGACACGCAATCCTTCACGTAGAGCAAAATGTAAACTTGCCGAAGCAGTGTGATGATACCCGTGTGCGCCGCCCCAATAATTTGCATATTGTTTCAGGTCGAGATAGAACGAGCTGATTTGCGATTTACGATTTTCGATCATTGATTTGGCACGCGGGCCGACAGTGATCGGAGCAAGCCCGGACGGCGCGCCGAGATTCTTCTGCGAGCCGGAATAAGCCATATCCACACCCCACTCGTCGATCTTGACCGGGATTCCGCCCAGTGAGGTGACCGTGTCGAGCACGATCAACGAGCCATATTTATGCGCTGCGGCCGCGATCTCTTTAATGTGCAATTGTTCTGCACCGGTGGATGTCTCGGCATGGATGATGGTCATTAATTTATATTTTTTCTTTTTTAGTGCGGATTCGATTTCTTCGACGCTGAAAATTTGGCCAAGCGGTTTTTCGATGCGGTCAACGTGTGCGCCCTGGCGTTCTGCAATTTCTGCCAGACGCGCACCGAAATATCCGTGGATACATGAAAGCACATCGTCACCAAGCTCGATCAAATTTGTCAGCGCGGCTTCCATGCCCGATGTGCCCGTGCCGGATAAGGCGAAAGTCCATTCGTTCTTGGTCTGGAAAAGATAGCGCAGCAGTTCCTGTTCTTCGGCGTAGATTTTCAGCGTCGCGGGGTCGAGATGGCCGAGCGTGGGAGCCGTCAGCGCACGCATCACGCGCGGATGCGTCATGCCCGGCCCGGGTCCAAGCAGGATGCGGGAGGGCGGATTTAGGTCGGAAAATTTAGGGGCAGTCATGATTTTCTCCTTGCAGGATTTATCCAAGTGTACGACAATTTTCTTTTATACGGCGAAGGCAGTTTAGTTGAAATTGCCTTGCATAATTTTCTTTCCAGTGCTAAATTTGTTTACCAAAGGAGCATAGCATGAAGAAATATTTACCTCTTACTGTTGTCGTTCTCGGCCTTTTGTTGACTCTGACTGCATGTGGTGGAGCGGGAACTGCGTCGAAATCCATTAATGTCACTATCACAGATTTTGCTTTCTCGCCTAATTCTTTTACTGTCCATGCGGGCGACCAAATATCTTTTACAGCCCAAAACAATGGATCCAATGTGCACGACTTTGTTATCATGAAGTTGGGCAAGGATATCAGCGGCCATTTCACCGATGCGGATAGACCGAACATTTATTGGGGAAAGGAAAATATCGATCCGGGCACATCTTTCACCGGCACGTTTACCGCTCCCGCTGAACCGGGTCAATATCAGATTGTTTGCGCGATAGCAGGTCACTTCGAGGCGGGAATGGTCGCCAAACTGACCGTAGTGAAGTAACCTGAAAAACTTCCGAAGTCCAACAAGACTTCGGAAGTTTGTTTTACAATGGGCGCATGACCAAACCAGCCATTACCAGCCTTTCCAATCCGCTCGTCAAACAGGCGCGCGCGTTACGTCAACGCAAGGAACGTTCGGAAACGGGATTGTTTCTCGTTGAAGGAATCCGTCACGTTGGCGAGGCTGTGCAATGTAGTTGGGATGTGGACGCGCTGCTCTACGTGCCCGAGACGTTGACCAGTGACTTTGGCCGTGAGCTTACAGCGCGCGCTTCGCTTCAGACTAAGCTGCAACCGGTCTCCGCGCAAGTGATGGAATCGCTGACCGAGAAAGAAAACCCCCAGGGTATTCTCGCCATCATCCGCCAAAAGCAGACGCGGCTTGATGATCTGGTTTCAATTCGATCTGGCGTGGCAGTTGTCTCGCCGCAAGACCCCGGAAACGTTGGTACGATTCTACGAACGCTCGACGCGGTTGGTGCGGACGCATTGTTTCTGCTCGACGGCGGCGTTGACCTGTATCACCCGACCTCCGTCCGCGCCAGCATGGGAACGATATTTTCCAAGCCAGTCGTACAAACTTCGTTCGCGGAGTTCATCGAATGGAAAGCGCGCGGCGGCTTTCAATTGATCGGCGCATCAGCACATGCTGATTCTAATTACCGCGGTTTTAAGCCAGAATTTCCGTGGCTGCTTTTGCTGGGCAGTGAACAAAAAGGACTCTCGCCCGGACAATTGGCGGCTTGTGCTGTGCGCGTCTCTCTGCCGATGCGCGGGCGCGCCAGTTCACTGAATCTTGCCGTCACCGCAGGAGTTTTGTTGTATCAATTTACAGTATCTTGTCAATAAAGCGGGGTGTGGGGTAAAACACCCCACTTCCCCCTTCCTTTTGAGAAGATACGATTTACACGGATTTTGCCATCATTGCGAGCGTTCTTTGCGAAGCAATTCCCACCTAATTTTGTATGTGCTGATCTGAAAATAGATTTTCATGTTTGGTGGCGAAAATTTTTTTCATGGCGACTTGTATAAAATAAAAATGCCTTCCCAACGAGAAGGCATTTTTGATGTATTCGATTGTCGGAAAAAAATTAGAACTCGTCTTCTTCCTCGTCCCAGGATTCTTCCTCTTCCTCTTCCAGATCCTCTTCTTCCCATTCGTCGAGTTCTTCTTCCTCGTTCCACTCATCCTTTGCGGCTGCATCGGTTGGGGAATAGGTTGCGCACCCCGTATCAGGATCGATCTCCACCGCGGCGGCAGAGCAGAATCCTTCATCCAGGAACACGCAGTCTGTGTAGTGACAGCGAATGCGGGCCATTGAAGCTCCTCCTTAATGATTTGGCTGGCGAACCAGCCGAATGACTGAAAGTATGAATAGTATCGTCATGGCTACTTGCGAGGTAATGCAAAACGGACATAACGCATGGATCAAAGCGATTTCGATATAGATCAAATAAATCGTAAACAGGAAACCGATCAGCGCCAGAGCAAAGCCAGCCATGCTGCCATTGGTTTTCAAGAAGCTGATTCGATTTTCCAGCAACAGCAAAGCCAGTATTGCCAGATAACCTCCAACGCCAACCACAGCCACCGGAATACC
>JAMDBC010000075.1 GCA_023484185.1 Chloroflexota bacterium
GTTGTTGGGTTGTTGGGGTTGTTGCCAGTTGGCGAACCCCACTGTTTGATCAGAGTCCCGTTTGGGTCAAAGTGCAGGATGCGATGGTTACGTGAGTCGGCTACGTAGAAAGTTCCGTCCGGCGCAAAGGCAAGTGAGCGCGGCGCGTTCATCGGCGATGGCAGTTTCGTTGAGTCGATGATTTGATCTGCCGCTAAAGTAATGGTCTTGCCTTGATACGGGTCAACATTGGATGTTTGCTGAGTTGGTGGGGCGCCGTATTTCCAGATTTGTTGAGCAACATCTTTCTTGATGTACATGCGCATCTGGTCGGAAGGCTGCCAGGTGGCGAGAGTCAGGTCGGTGTGATTTGTGGCTTGTGCGTAAAGTGTGTAATCACGATTGAGCCAGATATCGATGATGCCGCCGCGTATCTTGGGATCTAAAATGGCGGAGCAGATGCGTGAGAAATCCTTGGTTTTGAAGAGCTTGAAGAAGCTAAGCACGCCTTTGCAGGAATAGCTGTCGTCAAAAGGAACGGCCTGGCGGTCGTTGACGAGACCAAAATAATCCTGGTTTGGCCACCACATGCGGATGTAATCGATGCGGTAATAACCCGGGCCTAAAGCCTGCTCGATCTTGTCGAAGTTCTTCGAGTCGACGATCACGATGGTTGAGTCGCGCAGCGAACGTGTGGGTTGATCGAACGAGTGTTGATTGGTGAAATCGCGCAGATACCAGACGAACGGCCATGAAACACCTGTATCAGGTGCGCTGGCGTCGTACGCCAGATTGACGCCCATGCCACCTGTCGTCCGTTTGGATATTTCAGTGGCTTGATTGATCACATCTTTGATGCCGGTTGCGCCATGTGCGTAGACAAGATATTCTGTGGCTTGATCGTACGTGATATACGAGGCGCGGAAGGATGCGCGTATGGTCAGCACTGCCATTAGAGCGAAGAAGGTCAGGGTGAAGACGCGCGCGATTTGATTGCCTGTCCATATTCGCATTAGATAGATTAGGCCGCCTGCGCTGGCTATCGCGGCGATGGCCGGAAGCAGGAATGCGGTAGTAGCTTGTAATTGCCCGAGGTCTTTTCCCTGGAATGGTGGGTTCGGCCCAAGCAAAGCAATCAGGCAAGCCGAGAAGCTTGTCAGGAATACGAAAGTCATGCCAAGCACAAGCGGAGCCCTGCGTTGGTAGAAATTTTCCCAATCTGTTGAATCGATAAGTTGTCCCAGCCCCCAGCCTGCCAACAGAATCATTGGCCAGACGATATGATAAGTGAGCCAGGGCATTTTCTCGCCCGCAACACTCAATGCGATGGTAATCGTTACGATCCACCAAACCAAAAGGCTGAACATATTGGCGAAATTGGCGTCTTCAGGATTCGGAATTAAGATTGGCGCGTTTGTATCGGGGTCTATTTCATTGCCCTCAACTGGTCCGGCGGGTTTGTGCCGCAAGCCGAGATAAACCGCCAGTATGACGCCCAAGGCTGGCAGGAATTCATACATCGGGATTTGAACGAGTATATAAAAATACCAGGGCTGACTACCGCGCTGAACACCCTGTTGCACCAACCAATATCCAAGTGAACCAATCACACCTGTGAAGAATCCATCGCTATTGGTGAAAATTGTAGTGTAGAAGACAGTAAAGGGCACCCAAAACGCCAGGGCGTACTTCCACCAATCACGCTTCCATATCAAGCCGACGGCGATGGAAAGGCCAAACATGACCAGCAGAAAAACGCCAATAATAATCACATCGTGTGTGGTCAAAGCCTGTAGTTCTGGTGCTGTCGTAGGAATCACAACTTTCAACCATGTCTGGCTGAATTTTATGGGGAAGGCGGTCAGAAGCGGAAGGACAAGCGTGCCGGTTAGGATCAGCAAATCGAATGATGGTTCTGATTTAATGCGCGCCCAGGTATAGCCTCGGACCAGGAAATAGGCCGCGAAGCCGAAGGTTATAAGTGCGGCGAGACCAAGATAAAGGGCAGGGGATGGGGGAGTAGTTACGGGTCCGAGAGGCGAAGCAGCGCCTGTTGGGTTAGCAGGTGCAGCCACCTCGGTTCCGCTAATGGATGCTGATTGGCGGCCAGCAAGTCCGAAGCCGGCTGCAGCTCCTACGAGCAAAATCCCTATTGCCAACGCGATGATAAAACCGCGATATAAATTTCCATCCCCGGCCCATTTGCGGCGTGTAACCTGGGCAATGAAAAAGATGGCAAGGAAGAGCAACGCTTGAGCCGAGTATATGAAGGATGTTTCCTTTACAAGGAAGTGCAGGACGAGCGCTCCTGTCAATAGATAAAGATATCGGGGCAGGCTGGTTTCAAGATATCGCAGAATCGCGTATAACATCAAAACGCCAGATAGACCCAGATACGCGTCTTCGCGCACATACCGTCCGTAATACAGCATATAGGGCGAGATCACGAACATGATGCCCGCGATGATCGTTCCTGTTTTACCCAGATATCGTCGCCAATGCCATAATGCAAAGAGAATGGATATGTTGAATACTGCCGCTGGGATGCGGGCTGTAAAATCACTGGCACCGAAGAGGAAATACGAGAGCGCGATCATATGGAATTGGAACGGCCCGTGCATCATGGGCGTGTGTTGATATCCGTTGCCTTTGTAGAGCAGCCACGAGAAGTATGTGTGAAGACTCTCGTCGTGGCTCATCACGCGCGCGCCAAGATTGTAAAAACGCGTAATAATGTCAACTAAAATTATGATGGCGAATATTACGAGTTCGTTGGTGAACGCAGGCATGGAAGGGTGGATGGGGCGTTCGAGCCAGGGTGTTTGTTTTTCATTGGTCATGTCATCTCTCATAAGGCTGGACTATACTGCAAGATTTTTTTTCATGCAAGCAAAACACTTTTAGAATCTTCTCATCAAAGAGTTTGACGAAAATATTGCGCGTAGCCAATATAACACAAAACAAAAACAAATCTATTTTAAAAAACAGAACCGGCCAATTGACCACATCCCGCCTGAATATCTATACCTCGTCTCATGCGAATCGTACATGGAATTCCAGCCTGCTCCAGCGTTTCTTTGAATTGCATAGCCCTTTCACGTGAAGTAGCCTGGCCTTTGTAGCCATCAGTGGGGTTGAGAGGAATGGCATTGACATGGCACATCAACCCGCGCAGACGCGCTACAAGTTTCCTGGCTACTTCAGGCGTGTCATTGACTCCGTTGATGAGCGCCCATTCAAACGTCACGCGGCGACTCGTTTGCTCAACATAATAATGACATGCATCCAATATCTCTTCAATGTTATAGCGCTTGTTGACCGGCATCATTTCAACGCGCGCCGCGTCATCGGCAGCGTGCAGGGAGACAGCCAGATTGACCTGTCTTTTTTCGTCGGCGAAACGCTTGATAGCCGGGACCAGCCCTACGGTCGAGATTGTGAAACGGCGCGCTCCGAAGTTATATCCGTCTGCATCGTTGAGTCGATCAATGGCAGCCATCGTGTTATCATAATTGTGGAAGGGTTCGCCCATGCCCATCAAGACAATATTCGTAACGGTTAGATCTTCCGCATGAAGCATATCCGCATAATACATGGCCTGTGCCACGATCTCGCCGCTGGTGAGGTGACGTTTGAAGCCCATTTGGCCGGTCGCACAGAAGACACAGCCCATGGCACAACCGGCCTGCGTAGAGACACACAATGTGCGGCGCCCGTGCCCCGAATAAGTGTCTGGATCGTAGCGCATGAGCACGGCTTCGATGAGATGACCATCCTGTAGCTTGAAGAGCGTCTTGCGCGAGAAATTGAAGGA
>JAMDBC010000112.1 GCA_023484185.1 Chloroflexota bacterium
TTGCGGACAATTTATACAAAGACCATGAGGAAGATCTCTACTTTGTGCCGACCGCTGAAGTTCCGTTGACCAGTTTGCACATGGACGAGATACTTGATGAGGCCAGCCTGCCGCGACCATACACGGCCTACACGCCATGCTTCCGCCGCGAAAAGATGAGCGCCGGCCGCGACGTGCGCGGCATCAAGCGCGGACATCAATTCGATAAAGTTGAAATGTATATTTACTGCAAGCCCGAAGATTCGGAAGCCATGCACCAGAAAATGTTGAAAGATGCAGAGCGGACTTGCGCCGATCTTGGGCTGACCTATCGCGTCAAACAGCTCTGCACCGGCGATATCGGTTTCGGCGCGACCATAACCTATGATCTTGAAGTATGGGCACCCGGCTGTGATGAGTGGCTGGAAGTTTCTTCGATCTCGAACGATACCGACTTTCAGGCCAGACGCGCCAACATAAAATATCGTCCGGCGGATGGAGGCAAAGCGCGCTTCCTCAACACACTGAACGGTTCGGGTCTTGGACTGCCTCGCACCTTGATCGCCGTTATGGAAAATTATCAGCAGGCTGATGGCTCGATCGTTGTGCCCGATGTTCTCCGTCCGTGGATGGGCGGGGTGGATGTGATCAGACCGTAGACCATTGACCGTGGACAGTAAACAGTCTACCGTCCACGGTCCACTGTCAATTTTTATGCCCACTGATCCTCAGTTCTGGTCGGAAGTCTTCCTCCAAACGCTGACGCTGTTCGTGCTCATCGTCGGTTTGCTGGGCTTGGTGATTCCGGTTTTCCCAGGCCTGATCGTGATGTGGCTGGCGACTTTGGTTTACGCGTTGATCGAGAATTCGCTGGGACGCATGGCATGGATCGACTGGACGCTTTTCACACTCATCACAGTATTGATGATTGTGGGTAACGTGATTGACAATATCATCATCGCCAACAAAATGCGCGGATACTCCATCCCATGGAGTTCGATCCTGCTGGCCTATGCGACAGGCATCATTGCCAGCATGTTCTTCACGCCGTTAGTTGGTCTGCCTGCCTCGCCGCTGGCATTGTTCGGTGCAGAGTATTTGCGATTACGAGACCGCAAGAAGGCCTTTGTCTCGGCGCGGACATACATGGTGGCGTGGGGCTGGTCGTTCCTGACGGTCTTCAGCGTTGGCTTGTTGATGATTATCTTTTGGTTGTTATGGGCATGGATGTAAAGTTTGATTTATAATCCTGCCAATACAAAATCTGTTCAAGGAGAAAAATATGCCCCCCATTGTTTCTGATATTTTCGGCTTGCTGGGTCTTTTGTTGAGAGCGCTTGGTTTCTTGCTATTCGGGTTCGGCTCTGGTCGTTTTGTTCTGGATGCTTTCAAAGAGAGCGGATGGCAGGTACAAATTGCGCTGGTGCTCGGATTCTTCGGTTTGCTGATCGCGCTGACTGATTTTGCTTCGCCGGGGTCAGCGGGGGCATTTGCACTCGGCGCGGGTGTGGCATATTTCATGGCGAATATGCCCAAGAAAGCTGATAGCAACGAAGAAAAGAAATAGCAGTTGCAATGAAACAGGCTCTCAAAAGAGAGCCTGTTATTTCTCTGTTATTTATGGTTACAAATTAACCGGCGCGCGCAAAAGTGCCACAATTAGTTTGACAGCGTTTTGGACATCTTCATAGTCCACCATTTCAGAGGGCGTGTGGACGTAGCGGCACGGAATGGAAATACATCCCACGGGCACGCCGCCGCGCACAAGCTGCATGGCGCGCGCGTCGGTTGTGCCGCCCAACAAAACTTCGCGCTGGTATGGCAGTTTTGATTTCTCAGCGGTGCGGATCATCCAATCCACGATGCGCGGATCGGAGAGCATTCCGCCGTCGCGGATCTTGATGGCCGGGCCTTTGCCCAGCGCTACTTCGAAATCTTTCTGGCCGGGCGTGTCGCCCCAGCCTGTGACATCAATCGAGAAGCCGAGATCGGGGTCAATACCGTAGGCTGATGTTTGCGCGCCGCGCGTCCCGACTTCCTCCTGCGTGGTAAAAACAAAATAGATTTCATGCGGCGTGGACGCGCCGCCCTGAGCTTGTCGAAGGGTCAATGCGCGCATGGCTTCGATGGCGACTGCGCATCCGATGCGATCATCCATGGATTTGGCAACCAGGCGATTCCCAAGGTCAGTGAATGGACGCTCGAAGGCCGCCACGTCACCGGTTTTTACCGGACAATTCTTTTTATCGGTCGCGCCCACGTCAATGAACATTTTGTCGAGCGGGGGAATTTTCTCTGCATGATCCGTTGGTTCGAAGCCGATCACGCCCACAGTCCCGTTGACAAAGCGCACGCGTCCTCCCGGAAGATTACGCGGGTACACGCCGCCGATTCCGGTGAAGCGCACGAAGCCGTTGTTATCCACGTGCGTGACCATCAGACCGATCTCGTCCATGTGCGCCGCGATCATAATTTTTTTCGCGTCCTGAGTGGTGGGTCGAGTAGCCTGTGTTTCCTGCCCTGTGTTCTTCAGGGTTCGGGCGTATCGAGACCCAGTCGAAGGGCCTTTGCGCGCGATCAGATTGCCGAGCGCGTCCACACGCACATCATCTGCCAGCTTTTCGATCTCTTTGCGAATCGTCACGCGGATTGCATCTTCGTAACCCGATGGGCTGAACGTGCCGGTCAATTTTTCGATGAGTGATTTCATAATGCTTCCTTGTTTGAAATTATGCCAGCGGTACGATTTCGCCAGCCGAAAAAGTTTGAGCACTCTTGCGAGTTAATACGTGAACTTTGTTTTCGCCCATGACCTTCCACTCGCCGCCGGTTTTTCCAATCAGTGCGGTATCCTCATCAATGCCGAGCACGAATTCTTTTTCTTTCAACGAATTTCGTAACAGATTGACCATCACCTTGAATGGCGCAGGCATGGCGTCAAAATGTGGCAACACGTATGTTGCAGAGCTGATGCCAAAACCGGAAGCCGGATTTGTGCCGGGCATTCGAAAATTTGGAATCCGTTTTGCCAGGATCATCGCGCCTGCCGAACAGCCCGCATAGGCCGCGCCGTGCGCCCAGGCTTTTTGCGCTGTATCCCAGGCTTTGCTTCCGTTCATTGTCTGAAAAAGATAATTCGGATTGCCGCCCGAAAAATAGATCAGGTCGGCAGATTCGAGCAGCGTTCCATATTGCGGATCGTTCGCCGAGTCTTTGTCAATGATCGGGACGGCAGTCACATCCGCGCCGAGCGCTTTGAAATGTTTCTCGCCCATGCGCGACCAGCGCCGGATGCTTTCGCTTCCTTCCTGACCCGCGGCCGTGGGCAAACAAACGACGCGTGGTGCGCGTCCGACCACTTTGACCGAAGCCAGCAAGTGACGATCCACATCTTCCATGACGGGCAGATATTCGCCCGCGCCGACCAATGCAATTAATCCGTTCAATTTGCACCTCTAAAGAAAATTGGTGAATGATTCCTTTAGTTCATCCAAATCGGTTAACCTGTTTTGTAAAACATCGTAAACAATTCGAAGATCAACCTGCAAGTAATCGTGAACGAGAATATTGCGAAACCCAATCATGCGGACCCACTTTTCGCGCAAGTCAATTGAAATATAATTTTTCTCCGCCAGAATAGCGGCGATGTCGCTATACCAATTTACCTGTCCCAATCCGAGATCGGAAACGATATGGCTTCCAATGTCAATTGTCGCTTCGATGGCTAATTGCAAAAATCTTTCAGCACTCCCATAATGTTCCGGGTTTTCCA
>JAMDBC010000173.1 GCA_023484185.1 Chloroflexota bacterium
CGATGTCTTCATCGTATGGCGTTCCCTTGCCGGCATAAAGCCAGTGCTGGCCGAGATGGTAACCATTGTCGGATGTGAAGATAATATAGGTGTTGTCAAGTTTGCCTGTCTCTTTGAGCGTGTTGATGAGGCGCACAACCATTTCGTCCACGGCCTGCATCGAGCGGATACGCTGGCGATATAACTCGTCCATGTTCGCGATCTGACCCGCATCCAATAATGGGTCGCCGTGAATACTGCCGGGCTTGTCCGTCACATCAACTTCATTGAACGATGGTGTGCGCGGTACTTGCAGATCGGAGAATAAATTCGCGTGGCGCGGGGCGGGCACAGCCGGTTCGTGCGGGGCATAAGGCGCGAGATAAATAAAAAACGGTTTGGCGTCCGATGCGATGCCGCGCAAATAATCATCCGTTTTTTGAGAGAGAACGTCGGTCATGTATTCATTGGCGCCAAGTCCGTATCCAACCAGCTTTCCATTCTCGTTCATGTAATAATTAAATTCCTTATATGGCGTGCCGCGCGCCGGGCTGACCCATTCACTCCAGCCGGGCGGGATGTATGTTCGATTACTAGCAAACGGATAACCGTTCAGATATTTTCCAAATAACGCGGTGTTATAACCTGCGGCCTGCAGCCAGGTCGCAAGCGTGGACGTTTCGTTATGAAGTGCGTAAAACTTGTCGAAGCCGCCGAGCGGCGCGGCATTGGTGTAGACTTGATGATTTTGCGCGTACTGTCCGCGCAGGAACGATGAACGCGATGGACAACACACCGGCGTGCTGATCAAAAAATTATCAATCGTCATTCCCTGTGATGCTATCAACTCCTGGATGTGCGGCACATATTGCATCGAGCCAAGTTTTGAATCAAGATCGTCCACGAGAATGAAAAGGAAGTTGGGACGGTTGGACTTTGGCATGACGGTGACATCGGTCAGCGCGGCGAGAGTCGGCGCAACGGTCGGCGCTTCAGTCGGGACTTGAGGCGACTTGCCCGCCCCAAGCGAACAGCCGCTGACAGCGATCACCAGCCACACAATCAAAATCACTTTCCAGGTGGATTTCATATTGTTCCTCATATGTCATTGCGAGCGCTTTTCCCTGCACTTGCACGCAGGGCAAGTGTGCGAAGCAATCTTCAATCATGCGATGAGATTGCTTCGACGGAAACGCGCCGTCTCGCAATGACATTCTACAAATTATTTATTCAATCGCTGACGTCTGCGTTCCAAAATATTTTCGCGCACGTGTGCAAGCCCAATCAAATTAAGTATTGCCGAGATAAATAAATTCAATCGTTTCAATGCCGTGGGCGGATGAATGAACAGTGCACGCGTCCACGCCTTGAGCGCAGGCCACGATTGACCGCCATCCAGCAAATAGCGCGCATCGACGCGGTTTGCGCTTGCACGTGCCCGGCGGTTGATGCGCGCCAAAACCGGCGACAACTTTTCATTCAGCGTGGCCCAAGCCAGAATGCGGAAGGCTTCGCGTCCGAACTCGGCGGCCTTGGCGCGATTCTTGGCTTCGGCATGATAACGCGCCGCGGCCCAGGTTTGATTCACATGCAGGATTTTTCCCTGCGCCGCGATTTTTATCCAGAGTTGATGATCGAGAAGAAAATGAAAAGATGTATCCAGTCCGCCGGCTTTTTCAAAGGCGTCGCGCTGAAAAAATACGGCTGGCTGGCCGATGATCTGAAAGCATAATAAATCATCGAGCGTAAGTTGCTGGTAACTCAACATATTAAAAGTTTTGCCGTGTTCATCCACGGCAAGCATATAGCCATAAATTAAAACCACATCGGGATTTTGCTCAAAAACTTTTACCGCCGCGGAAATCGTGCCGGGCAAATAGTAATCGTCCGAGTTGAGCCAGGCAACGATCTCGCCGCGCGCGTGAGCCGTCCCTTTGTTGATGGCATCCGCCTGGCCGCGATCCCGCTCCGAGGTCCAGAAGGCAAGGCGGGAGGAATATTTTTTGATGATGTCGATACTGGCGTCTGTCGAGCCACCATCCATCACGATGTATTCGATGTTTGCGTAATCCTGATTTAAAATAGAATTCATCGTCTGCTCAAGATAGGCAGATTGATTGTAAGAAGGAGTGATAATCGAAACGAGAGTCATTTTATTGGACGCGGAAAACGCGGAGAACGCGGATTTTTTATTTTTTCCAAGTAATCGTCTTCCGTGAATTATCAAAGACCTTGCGCCGAAAATCAGGCTTCGGGCCAAAGTTTAGCAAAAGGCCAACTTCATACGGCGTAGCACGCAAATAGTTAAGCAATTGGGCTTCATGCTCAAGCAGTAATCTTGATACTGCTTTCAATTCCACGATGACGACATCTTCAACCAATAAATCAGCAAAATATTCTCCGACTTCCTCTCCATTAAAATAAACTATGATCCTTGCCTGTTGTTGAACCTTCAAACCCATTTCAACCAAGATCATCACCAGCGCATTCTCGTACACCTTCTCTAAAAAGCCATAACCCAATTGGGGATAAATGATCTTGAAAAAAGCATGAAGGATTTTGTCAGTGACATCCTTATCTTTAATTCAAATTGGCTGGCAGGAGTTTTTGAAAATTCCGCGTTCATCTGTGCTCGTCCGCGTCCTGTTTAAAAAGCGAGTCGTAATCCACTTTGGGAAAGATGGTCAGTTTGCCGCCGAGAGTGGCATCAATGACTTCGCGTCCGGCCTTTTGATAATGTTCGCGCGCCATAGCATATCCGATCTCGGATGTGTCGAGGTCGGGCAACTGCCAGCGGAATCCTTTGCCAAAATAAGCTCCGGAAAAATGATTCGAGTCATCACCGGTGGAAACGACGGTTTTGTTGGCTTCGCCCTTGCTCGTAAAGTTATGATCCACGCCGATGAGAATAACTTTTTGAAAGCCCATGTGAAACGCGAGCTGTAATGCAACATTGGTGACTGTGGCCCCTTCCCAAACGCGTCCGCGCACATCGTGAGAGAAGCGAGGGCCGGTGTATGAGGTGTAAAGAAAAGTTGGAATGTTTGAAAGTTGCAAGGTTGAAGAAAAATGCCGATGCGAACGCCACGCAAAAAATTTCGGTATAGCAAGCGCGACCATTTCCTGAGCACATTGTTCGATGACAAGGTCATTGATCGAGACAAGATACGTGGTGGAAAATCCAAGCTGAGGGAACATCAAATAAATTCGATTGAGGCCGAAAGTAAATTCGCCTTTGAGTTTGTTTAGGTCGGTTTGATTGAGACTGGGCCCATTGCCGATGATGATGGCGCGCTGGCCTTTGTGAATATCCTTGAGCGCGGCAAGTCGACGAATACTCTCGCGTCGCCATGGATGGAGATAGGCATCGGGCAATTCGGGCAGGCGGCGAAAACCATCATAAATATTCTTGATGATACGCAAAACAGGGTTTGGGAGAAGCGACTGAATGGAAGACATACATTACTCCATTACTCGATATTCGGGATTCGATATTCGAAAGTCGGCAAACGATTCTCGAATATCTTTACTCTGTGCTCAACCTCGCCGTTGCCCCACCATCCACGACCAATGCTTGTCCCGTCATGAAAGATGACTGCTCATTGTCAGCCAGAAAATAAATGGCATGAGCAATTTCTTCGGGGCGTCCCACTTTTCCGCTGACAGTTTTGCGCGCAAGGTTGTCGAGCCGTTCCTGCATGTCGCCGTGACCGACGTGTCCGCGGCCGAGACCGGCGCGCAGCATGGGCGTGTCCACTGCGCCGGG
>JAMDBC010000080.1 GCA_023484185.1 Chloroflexota bacterium
GTGTGCGAGCAGATCTCAACCGTCTTTTGCTCGAACGCACTTTAAGAACGTTGACTGACATGAAGGAGGTTGAACAAGTGTTGGTCGTCAGCCGGGACTCATCCGCGCTGGCGCTCGCACGGGACCTGGGAGCGCGCACTGTCCAGGAAGACGGCGCGTCGCATTTGAACACCGCTCTCAAACGCGCAACCGTGGTGGCCCAGGTTTATGCTTCACGCGGTGTGCTCGTCATTCCCGCCGATCTGCCATTGATGACTCGTGAAGATATTTTGACCCTGATCGAAAAAGCAACGGACCCGCCGGTGGTAGTCATCGCTCCCGACCGTCATGAAAAAGGGACGAACGCATTACTGCTCTCACCTGCAAATTTGATCGAGTACGATTTCGGCGAAGACTCTTTTGGACGACATTGTGAGCGCGCAAAGAAAGCCGGCGCGCGTTTGGAAATTGTGAAATTGCCGTCGCTCGCGCTCGATCTTGACTTTCCTGAAGATCTTGATTTGGTTAGAAAGTTGGAAGGTTTAAAAGTTGAAGGTTCTTCGACCATTAAACCTTAGACTTGAAACTTTAAACCGGAGGAAGCATGGCTGAACGCGTTGCTCTCTACCTGCAAGATTCGCACGATCTGCGCGATGGATTGGACTATGTCCGCTACGCAGAAGAGAAAGGTTTCGAAGCCGTCTGGCAAGCCGAGTCACGATTGGTGCGCGACGCGATCGTTCCAATGGCGGCCTATGCCGCAGTGACGACCAGGCTCAAGGTCGGCTCGGGCGTAATCAACAACTGGACACGCAACATCGGTCTGCTGGCCGCCACTTTCCTGACATTGGACGATCTGGCCCCGAACCGTATCATCTGCGGCATCGGCGCATGGTGGGACCCGCTCGCAAAAAATGTGGGCATTGACCGCAAGAAACCGTTGCTCGCCATGCGCGAGACAGTCGAAGTGATGCGCCGCCTGCTGAACATGGAACGCGTCACCTTCCACGGTGAATTCCACCACGTCGACGGTATCGAACTGGATGTAGTCCACGGCCGCCGCGAGCCGCGCAACGTCCCGATCATGATCGGCGCAACCGGCGATTTGATGATGGAAATGACCGGCGAGATTGCAGACGGCTGCGTGATGAATTACTGTGTCCCGCCCGAATACAACGACAAGGCGCTCGAACTGCTCGAAAAAGGCGCAAAGAAAGCCGGGCGCAAACTTGCCAATCTGGACCGCCCGCAGTTGATTGTCTGTTCGGTGGATCACGACCACGATACAGCCATCGAATACACCAAAGAATTATTGTGCCAGTATCTCGCTCAACAGCCGCACATCGCAAAAGCCTCGGGCGTTTCTCTAGAAGTGATCAACGAAATCCAGTCCATTCTTGGATGGCCCGCCACTAAGGAACAGATCAACAAAGCCAAACATCTCGTGCCGGATGATTTGGTTCACAAGATCACTGCGTCGGGCACTCCGGCAGAAGCGCGCGACAAAGTGAAAGAGTACAAGAAGCGCGGTTGCACCTGCCCGATTCTTTATCCCGTCGGCGGGAATTTCAAACTCTTAATTGATACGTTCGCGCAAGCATAGTCCAATTGGTCCAAATAGTCCAAGCAGTCTAAGCAGTTTAAGTGGTCTAAGTGGTCTAAGCAGTCGAGGGAGCGGATGACAACTGTAAAACGGTTTGAAGACTTACACGTCTGGCAATCAGCGCGCGAGTTCGTAAAATTAATGTATCGTTTTACAAATCAAGAAAAATTTGTTCGTGATTTTGCGTTAAAAGATCAAATTCGCCGTGCAGCAAGTTCCATCATGCACAACATTGCAGAAGGTTTTGGCGCAGGCTCGGATTCTGAATTCATTCGCTTCCTCGGCTATGCTCGGCGTTCAGCCACTGAGACACAATCACAACTTTATATTGCCCTCGACGAAGAGTACATTACAAAAGCCCAGTTTGACGATGTCTACGCCCGCTCTACACAAATTCTCAAGCAAATTAACAGTTTGATTGGTTATCTTGATAATTCTCGCAAGAACAACCACAGAACGATAAAAGAAGCCCAGGCGAACTACTCTATCGAAATACCCGACCACTCAGACCAGTAAGACCAACCAGACTAATAAACTTCAGGATTCACACAATTCGGCAGATGTTCACCCTTCAACCCCGCAATCAAATTTTGCGCGGCGAGGAATGCCATCATATCACGCGTATGTTTGCTGGCGCTTCCCAAGTGCGGAACGATGAGACAATTATCCAACTCAAGCAATGGATGATTTGCAGGCAAAGGCTCAGGGTCGGTCACGTCCAACGCCGCGGCAAAAATCTTTCGCGCTTTCAACGCATCATACAAGGCTGCTTGATCCAGCACGCCACCACGCGCAGCATTAACTAAAATCGCATTGGGTTTCATCTTCGACAAAAATTCAGCATTCACAAGATGACGCGTTTCTGGCTTAAGCGGCACATGCACGGAAACAAAATCTGATTCACACAACAAAGTATTCATATCAACGGGCATTGCGCCGAAAGCCGGTTCAGCCGTCCGGTCATAATAAATCACGCGCAAATCGAATCCCTGCGCGCGTTTCGCAACCGCCTGACCGATCCGACCAAAGCCAATAATTCCCAGCGTCGCACCGATAAAATCCGCGCCGAGCAAGAGTTTCGGCTCCCAGGTTTTCCATTTTCCAGAGCGCACATATTTTTCGCCTTCGACCACACGCCGCGCCGCAGACAACAGCAACGCGAAAGCCATATCGGCAGTAGCATCCGTTAGCACGCCAGGCGTATTGCCCACCGGAATTTTTCGGCGCGTCGCTTCGATCACATCCACGTTATCCACGCCGACCGCCATGTTGCTGATCACCTTTAGATGCGGCGCGGCATCCATAAACCCTGCGTCGACATTTTCGGTCAGCAATGTAAGTACGCCATCCACATCACGAATGCGCGACAGAAGTTCACCGCGCGCGGGCGGCATTTCGCCAGGCCAAATATCCGCATCACAAAATTCACGCACCAGGTCCAGCCCTTTTTCGGGGATCAAGCGCGTTACAAATACTTTTGGTTTCGTCATGGTCAAAGTATACTGCAAGCATGAACGCGAATCTTTTTCGCTCACACACCTTGCAAGACCCGCGCATTTTGCGAATCTTATCCGCCGCGCTGGATGCGGTCAAGCCGGGGAAAATTGTGCGCGATTTCCTGGCAACGGCGACACTTCCGCCACACCAGCGGATTTTTTTATTGGGGATTGGCAAAGCGTCTGAGCCGATGACACTCGCCGCCGCAGACGTTTTGCCTTATTTCACCGACGCGCTCATCGTGACAAAACACGCTTCACGCCCGGACTTCAATCGTATCACCGTTATGGAAGCCGGACACCCCATCCCGGACCAACGCAGCCTCGCGGCGGGACAAGCCGCGCTGGATTTCGTCTCACAATTGAATGCAGACGATCTGCTCATCTGCCTGATTTCCGGCGGAGGTTCGGCGTTGGTCACGGCACCGCGCGAAAACGTCTCGCTGGAAGAAATACAATCCAGGACCTCATCGCTGTTGGCCAGCGGCGCGACCATCAACGAGATCAACAATCTGCGCCGCCAGCTTGACCGCATCAAAGGCGGCGGACTGGCGCGCGGGACAAAGGCGCAGGTCATCAGTTTGATTTTGTCGGATGTAATTGGCAACTCGCTTGAGACCATTGCCTCGGGCCTAACAGTTGATCCATCGCTGGAGACGCGC
>JAMDBC010000054.1 GCA_023484185.1 Chloroflexota bacterium
GTCGAAGTATGTTTTTGTGATCTGGAAGACCAGCCCGGCCGTGGCAATGATCGCGTTTGCGCTCTCCATATCCATCAAAGCACAGGGAATTTTCATGGCCCCATTTCTGGCAATTCTATTCTTGAAAAAACAGATCAAGTGGTACACATTTTTACTGATTCCCCCGGTGTATGCCCTGCCTTTTCTGCCAGCCATCCTGGCAGGCAGACCGATCAACATACTCTTCTCCACATATATGGCGCAGGGAGAGACTTTCCTACTGCCATCCATGAATGCGGCAACCCTTTATTTCTTCCTTCCGCGCGCAAACTTGATTTTAATTTTGCAAATCGGAATCCCCCTTGCGAGCCTGATCTTATTTGTATGGGTATTAGTCTACGGACTCAAACATTACGAATTGACAAAAACAATCCTGGCCACAACCGCCCTCGTCGCAACAGCATTTACCCCCTTTCTGCTTCCTAAAATGCACGACCGCTACTTTTACGCGGCGGATATATTTTCAATCGTCTTGGCAGTGACTACACCAAAGATGTGGTTTCTTGCGGCGGCTTATCAGGTAATTTCATTGCTTTCCTATACGCCCTATTTATTCGGCATAAACCCGGAAAGCACGCTTCCAACTGCGGTAATTGTCAACACGATCACTTTGGGTTTCCTGCTCTGGAAACAATGGAACATGATCGCGAATCCGAAGACAAGTCTTATGAGACCAGATAACACCTCACTGCAATCATGATGGCCAGAAAGATGAAGGCCAATTCATTTTCGTTCAAAAATAGCCGCACTTTCATTTTCAAAGACGAGCCTATATCTTGAGTCTTGGCGGAGTTGATTCACTAGCAATGCATGGATTTGCTTTGATTTTTCCAGATAGACAAAATTAAAATCAAGTTTGCGCGCGGAAGCCCATTCGTCAAGACAGTCAGCATTTGCGTTCAAGCAGTTTTGCAAATTTTCAAGACTATCAAAAAAAGACACAAAATCCTTTCCCAGTAACCATTCCCTGCCTTGAATTGTATTCAGGCTGGTGCGCCCTGCAAAAACCGGGAACCATTCGGCGGATGAATTCGAGAACGGATCATTCCTGCCGGTCAGGACAATGAAGCGGGAATCCAACGGGGTATTTTCGCGCACCCATTGCATCGCTGTCTGGCTTTCAACCGGAACAACATAGTTTGCAAGACTCAAATCATAAGAGATCGCGCCCATTAAAATCAAGAAAATCAAACAACCAAGCGCAATCTGAGCCAGGCGGCTCTGGGATATGGAAAAAATCCAGTCGCGCGGTTCGCTGACCACCTTTGATTCAAACGCAACGAGCTTCGGAATGATAAAGTCGGCGAAGCCGATGCAAGCCAGCATCGCAAGCGGAAAAGCGGCGACGGCAGCGGCGCTGCGCGGCTCAACAACAAAAGGCATTAATATCCAGACTGGCAAAAACCAATCGCGATGGATGAGTTGAATAACCACGCCAAGCATTCCAAGAATAGTCAGGATGGCGACAAAACGTTCCTGGGTAATATCAAGAATAAAGCCGGGGAACCAAGCCAATGTGTCATGTCCACCCGCGCTAAGAGCGGACTGAAATGGCGCAAAACCATGTTGAGCGATCACTGTTCCCCACCAGGGACTCGTCAGCAGAAAAACACCGAACGCGACAAAAGCCGCATCGCGCAGACCTCGAGTGGTCCGCCCTTTAAATAGCCAGATCAACCCGCAAGCCGCCGCGGTGTGAAGTCCGGTTTCGGGATGGCTGAGCACCGCGCCTGCGCCAAAAAGAATTGTCAGGAAAATATTTTTCGACGCGGGTTTGGCGAACAAGCTCCAAGCCGAGGCGCAAGCCGAAAGGAGGAAGAGCACGCCAAAAGTCCGGCTGAGACCGCCGCCCATGACGTACCACGAAAACGAGCGCGGCATCAACGCGTATGCCAGAGTCGCAAGCGAGGCCTTCGTCTGAGAATTAAACATCAAACTTGCCATCCAATAAAAGGCCGGGATTGCAAGAGTCGAGATCAATGGCGGAAGCCACCGAATAATGTTGAGCGTTGAAATTCCAAGCAATGAAATTATTCCGCCGACGTAAAATGAAAGCGGCGGATACGCGAACGGAATGCCGAGATAATTGTATGAAGTAAAAGCGGGAAGTAAAAAATGGTTCGCCTTGAGATCCTCGATCATGACGTAGAACATGCCACCATCATTGATCGGCGAACCAGCCATAAGTGTTGGGGCAAAGCGAACCAATGCGCCAAATAAAATCGAAAAGAATAAAAGGAAATCGGCCCAACTGGCTTGCTTGTTCTGCATGATGCGCTCCCATAAAATAATGGCTCTCAAAATCGAGAGCCATTATTTTTCACACAACCGCATCTATCATCAACGCCAGAAAGATAAACGCCAGGTACATGCTCGTCCAACGATACATCATCCATGCAACTTTATTTCCCGGTACCGTCCAGACACGCCAAGCGCCATAAATCAGCCACAAGCCAAGCACAATGGCCGAGAGCAGGTAAACAATTCCGGTAGCTTTGATAAGTGGAAGCAGTAACGTCACACCGACCAGAACAAAAGTGTAGATCAAAATCTGCCAGCGCGTCTCTCTCTCGCCCTTCACAACAGGCATCATCGGGACACCGGCGTGCTCATAATCCTTCATGCGGACAATTGCCAGCGCCCAGAAATGCGGCGGCGTCCACATGAAGATGATTAGGAACAGAATCCAGGCTGCGAGAGTAAGATGCCCGGCGGCGGCCGCCCAACCCACCATCGGCGGAATGGCCCCGGCTCCACCGCCGATCACGATATTTTGAACCGTGGCTTTCTTGAGCAGGACGCTATAAAAAATCACATAATAAAAAATTCCAGCCAGCGAAAGCAGCGCGGCGGTCAAATTCACGAAACCTGCCAGAATATAATAACTTGCCAGACAGAGGGCAAGGCCATAAGCCAAGCCCTCGGCAGGAGTCAAACGTCCGGCCGCGAGCGGACGTTTGGATGTGCGCTGCATATTCTTGTCGAGTTCGCGGTCAATATATTGATTCAACGCAGAAGATCCACTCGCCGCCAACGCCCCGCCAAGCAATGTCCAAAAAGCAAGCGAGAGCGAAGGCCAGGCCTTGCCACCCATGACGAGTCCGCCAAAGGTTGTAACCAGCAAGAGGGCAACGATCAAGGGCTTGCTCAAAATAAAAAAATCACTCAATCGCCGGCGAAAAACCTGCGCAGGAAATTCTTTTCCATCGCGAGCCAACATGCCAGACATCAAGACGAGCATGATAAGCGAAATCCAAAGAGCGACCGCGGTCAGAGTATGCAGGATCACCAGGTGCATCGGGAAACCGCGCACGACCTGCATCGCGCCAACAAAAGCCTGCCCAAAAAACAGGATGGCTGTTACGGTTGTCAACGGGAGCAAAACGGAATCATCGCGTTGTTCACGCCAGGCCTTCAGATAAAGCCAGATCATCAAGATTGCCGATAGGCCCGCAAAAGCCATGTGAACCAGTTTGAGCCATCCGAGTGAAGTGCCCGGCACACAGAAAGGCCAGCCCACGCAGGCAAGCGCCGCCCCCGTCACAGCCACCATGCGGCCTGCAATTGTCAGAAGCGATACACTGCCAAGCAGCAGCAATGTCAATCGGGTGAATGAAGACGAAAGAGAATATTTCATTTTTTCCCGGATTCCTGTTTCTTCAAAAAAAACGGATACCCGACAAAGAGCAAAGCCGCAAA
>JAMDBC010000140.1 GCA_023484185.1 Chloroflexota bacterium
CCGGGCCAGTCGAAGATGATCTCGACAAAGAAGGTACCTGTCAACGCAAAAGCAAACGTCAGACCGATGACTGTGAGTGTGGGGCTGATTGCATTTTTAAGAGCGTAGAGATAAATGACGATACGCTGGCGGATCCCGTAAGCACGTGCGGTTCGGATGTAATCCTGTTCAAGAATTTCGAGCATGGCGGCGCGGGTCATGCGCGCGATGAGTCCAATGGGATAAGCCGCAAGAGTTAACGAGGGTAGGATCAGGTGCAGAAAAGCATCCTTCAGGGTGACCCAGTTTGAAGTCAGGAGTGAATCGAGCAGGATGAAACCAGTAATATTTGTGAGGGGATCAGTAAATCGCAACTCGCCGGTCACGCGTCCAGCCAGTGGAAGAAGGTGCAGGCTGCGAAAGAAAAATATCTGAAGAATAAGTCCAAGAAAAAATGCGGGCATGGAAACGCCCGCGATCGAGAGTGTGCGGACTGCCAGGTCGAGAGATTTGCCTTGTGAACGGGCGCTCAGCACTCCCAGAGGCACACCCAGAAGAACCGCGAAGAACATGCCAGAGAAAAGCAATTCCATGGTGGCCGGAATGCGATCTGCAAGTTCCTGCGTAATGGGGCGTTTTGTGGAAATCGAATTTCCTAGGTCGCCATGCAACAGGTCTGTCACGTAAATGAAGTATTGAATAGGAAGGGGCTTATCAAGGCCGAGTTGTTTTGTGACCCGCGCAATATCCTCGCTCCGGGCTTTGGGTCCGATGTATAACTCGGCTGGGTTGGCAGGCACAATCCGCGCGAGAAAAAATGTAATGACCGATACGCCAATCAATACAAAGAGCGAGGTGCCTAAACGGCGTAGGAAGAATTCAAGCTTTTGCATGGATTTCTAAATTCGCAGTTCAAAAAACGTCCCGCAGTTTTTATGGCAGGCTGTAAAATCATTTAGAAATTCATCACAGAGAACTCCATATTTTGCGTTCTCTGTGATGAATTTGTTTTATTGCATTACGCCTTACTTGGCAGAGCTAAGGTCGTAGAACCAGAAGCGAACATCAGGATAGTTCAGGTTATATTGGAAACCCGAAATCCTCGCCGGGACAACGATCGCGGCTTTGGTGTCAAAGAGGAAGGCAGCAGGAGCTTGATCCACCATCAGGTTCTGGGCTTCGGTGTACTTGGCAAGTGAAGCCGCAGTATCTGTGCCGCTAAGCGCATTGGCTGCATCCCAAAGAGCGTTGTATTGATCATTGTACCAATAAGACAGGTTGAAGTTTGTGACATTGAGATGAGGCGCGTCTTTGGCTCCGTAGAACATGCTATACATGTTATCGCCGCCAGCATCAGAGTAGGTGGGCCAGTACAACAGGAGGAAGATATCCTGCGCTTTGGCGGGATCGGTCTTGCCAAGCGCCCATTGTTGGGCCCAATCCATCGGTTGAATGGTCACATCCACACCGATCTGCTTGAAGGAATCCTTGATAAGCGGAGCAAAGGTTTCTTCTGTGGAGTTCGCTGAAGCATAAGTCATCGCGAGGCTGAAACCGCCGCCATTATGGCCAGCTTCTTTTAACAAGGTTTTGGCCTTCTCGAGATCATAGGTGTATTGCTTCACATCAGCAGAGTACGGGAATACGCCCGCTGGCGCAGTGCCATGGCTCTGGGTGCCGAGTCCATTGGCGCCAATATTGATGATATCTTGGTAGGGGATGGCATAGGAGAGAGCCTGACGAACCTTGACATCATCCAATGGTTTTTTCATAGTGTTGAAGAAAGCTGTGTAGTTGAACAACGAAGGCTCATAGGACACTTTATAATCAGGGTTGGTCTCAAAAGTCTTATAAGCATCAATCGGAACGCTGGTGACGAGATCAACTTCGCCGCCTTCCATCATTTGCTGACGGGTGGTGGCTTCTGGCACAAACTGGATCAACACCTTGTCATACTGACCTGGCTTCCAGCCGCCCCAATAGTCATTGAACTTGGTTAGAACAAGTTCCTTATCAGCAGTATAGGATTCGATCGTGTAGGGGCCGGTACCACCATCAACTCCGGCGGTCCAATAATCTTTGTTGGTGGTGGCTGCATCCAAAGCTTTCGGGCTGACGATATAAGCATCATATTCAGAGCCTAAAATCAGCTCCAAGGGCTGGGCATATTTCAGAGTGAATTTGACAGTCAGATCGTCAACTGCCTCCACTTTATCGAGTGGCAACCAAATGAACGACGCACCACCATGATCTGTGGCGGCCTCAATTGATTTCACCACTGCCGCGGCATTCATCGGCTCGCCATCATGGAACTTGACATTCGGGCGCAGTTTGAAAGTCCAGATCAGGCCATCGGCGCTCTTGTCCCAACTTAGAGCAAGCAGGGGCGAATACTGTGTCGCACTGCCAGGCGGATTGACGCGCACCAATTGCTCGTACATATTTGCCATGTAAGCGGCCTCAGTCGAGAACGAAGCAATTGGATCCCATGTGGTTACGCCAGCGGAGCTGGCATATTTCAAGACTGATGGGGCAGGAGTGGGCGCAACAGTTGGCGCTTGGGCAACAGACGCTTGTGTGGCTGGCACTTGCGTAGTCGTGGACCCACAGGAGGTCATCAGCATAGAAATGACCAACAACAGGGAAAGAACAAACAACTTTTTATTCATGGTTTCTCCTCTCAGTAGCGGACTGAATTTGGCCTATCCTACCACGCCGACTTTGCAAAAAATTTGCAAAAGATTAGCGGCTATAATTATTAGCGATGAAGTCATCGCCCCTGCTCCATACAAAATTCATGGTGCCGCCTGTTGGGAATCATCTTCCGCGCCCTCATCTCATCCAATGGCTTGAACGACAAGCTGAGCGCAAACTAATCCTGGTCTCCGCACCGCCGGGATACGGCAAGACCACCCTGCTCGTTGACTTTATCAACGGTCTTTCGCGACCTGTGGCCTGGTACCAGCTTGAAACCACTGATTCCGATCCGACGGTTTTTCTGACCTACCTGATCGAATCGATCCGCCGCATCAAATTAGGCCCAAAGAAGACCGCAAAAGTTGGACAGAACGCCCAAGCCCTGCTCGACAGTACCGAAGCCGGTCTTGCGCCTCAACGCGTCTTGACGGTGCTTATCAACGAAATAGCGGAGCACATCACAGATTCGCTTACGCTTGTCCTTGAAGACTACCATTATGTAACCAGCCCGGTCGTCCATCAGCTCGTGGACTATCTGCTTGAAAACGCACCGCCATCCGTGCGCGTGATCATCTCCACACGCACGGATCCGCCGCTTTTCCTGGCGCGATTGCGCGCACGCGGCCTGCTGGCTGAACTGCGTCCCCCGGACCTGCGTTTCCGTGATGGTGAGATTTCAGCGCTTCTACAACGCGAAGTAAGCGACATCTCATCTGGCAGTCTGGCCATATTAAGCGAAAAGACTGAAGGCTGGGCCGCGGCCTTACAGATCATTCGCAATTCTTTAGTGGGAAAGGACGCAAAGGCCGCGCAAGAGATCATTAACTCTTTGAGCGGTTCCAACCGCTTTATCTTTGAATATCTGGTCGAAGAGGTCTTTCAACGCCAGCCGAAGGAACGCCAGGATTTTCTGCTGCGCAGTGCCATCCTTTCACAGATGGATGCCGCCTCCTGCAATGCAGTTGCCCAAATAAAAAACGCACAATCTGTTTTGGAGGATTTGGAAAAACAGAACTTATTCCTCTCCAGCCTAGACGGCGAGAGACGCTGGTATCGTTACCA
>JAMDBC010000063.1 GCA_023484185.1 Chloroflexota bacterium
AATTTCGCTCCAACGTTTTTCTGACCGACGGCTGGATGGTCCCGGATCGCATCCTGTGGTATCCACTGAACTCGGATCAAATTCGTCCCGCCGGCACGCAGAAAAAATTAGGCAAGAAGGAACTCCCTGAATATTAGGCCGAACATGAAAAAACAATATTTACGTCTTTGCGAGGGGCTTTTTCCCCCGAAGCAATCCCCCTCAACAATGTGGGGATTGCTTCGTCGGGCTTCGCCCTCCTCGCAAAGACGTAAGAGAGATTCTATTTCTTCTGGAATTGATTAACCATGTCTTTAGACGTTTCCCGTATCCGTCAGGATTTCCCGATTCTTGAACGCGAAGTCCGGCCCGGCGTCAAAATTGTTTATCTCGACTCCTCGGCCACTTCGCAAAAGCCGTTGTCCGTTATCAAGGCGATGGACGATTTTTATCGCCGCTCGAATGCGAACATTCATCGCGGCGTGCATGCGCTGGCTGAAGAATCCACTGCGCTCTATGAACAGGCACGCGAAAAGATCGCGAAGTTTATCAACGCACCTTCTGCGCGGCAGGTTATTTACACGCGCAACACCACCGAGTCGATCAATCTTGTGGCGTACACGTGGGCGCGTGCCAATCTCAAATCCGGCGATCTCGTCATCCTGACCGAGATGGAACATCACAGCAACCTTGTACCCTGGCATATGCTGGCGGCGGAACGCGGGATTCAACTCGAATTCATTCCGGTGACGGATGGTGGCCTGCTCGATCTCGAGACGTATAAAACGCTGCTTGCCCGGACCCCGAAACTGGTCTCGTTTACGCACATGTCCAATGTCCTCGGCACGATCAACTCAGCCGCGGAGATTATCAAGCTGGCGCACGAAGCAGGCGCGATCACCATCGTGGACGGCGCTCAATCTGTTCCGCATCTGAGCGTGGACATGCAAGCCCTCGACGCGGATTTCTACGCCTTCTCGGCTCACAAAATGTGCGGCCCGACTGGCATCGGTGCGTTGTATGGAAAAACATCCTTGCTCGAATCCATGCCGCCATTCCTCGGCGGTGGCGACATGATCAAGGAAGTCAAACTGCGCTCGTTCCGCCCGAATTCGATTCCCGCCAAATTTGAAGCTGGGACTCCGGCCATTGCGGAGGCTGTCGGCTTCGGCGCGGCGGTGGATTATCTGACCGGCATTGGCATGAAAAATATTTCAGCGCACGAGCATGAGATCATGGAATATGCGCTCGAACGTCTCGAAGAAATTCCCGGCCTGAAAATCTTTGGCCCCTCTGCGGACAGAAAAGGCGGCGTGGCGTCCTTTACTTTTGAAGGTGTCCACCCACACGATGTGGCGCAAATTTTGGATTGGGATGGAATCGCCATCCGCGCCGGACATCATTGTGCCCAACCTCTGCATGAAAAGTTTGGCATTCCAGCCACATCCCGCGCCAGTTTCTATCTTTATTCTACAAAGGATGAAGTGGATAAACTGGTGGCTGGAATTTACAAAGTCAAGAGAGTGTTTGGATAATTCTATGTCATTGCGAGGGCGTTCTCCCCGAAGCAATCCCCAGTTATGCGAGGGGATTGCTTCGCCACAGAACGGCTCGCAATGACATTTGGAGCTTTATGGACGATCTCTATCGCGAAGTCATCATCGAGCATTACAAAAACCCATCTTATCGCGGCCATCTCGACCCGCACGATATTTCCTTTGCAGACAATAATCCGCTGTGCGGCGACCACATCCAAATTGATCTGCGCGTGGATGAAAGCGGCAAGGTCACCGAGGCGCGCTTCGACGGGCACGGCTGCGCCATCTCGCAGGCCTCTGCCGATTTGTTGATCGAGTCGGTGATTGGCAAGTCTGTGGAAGATATCAAAAAGATGAACAAGCAGGATATTCTCGACTTGCTTGGTATCGAATTGGGTCCTGTTCGCTTGAAATGTGCTTTGCTTTCGCTGAAGGTTTTGAAGGCTGGTGTCTACGGCTTGGGCGAAGCCAGCGATTCGTTGGTGGAATAGATTTCCCTCTCCCTTTGGGAGAGGCAGAGTGAGGGAAGACGAATGTTTAATTACACTCAAATCGAAGAATCAAAGATCGAATATGTTGAGATTGCGCCGGTGAGCGAATTGCCAAATGGCGAGCGGCTTTTTGTCGAAGTATCTGACAAGCCGATCGTCATCTTCAACATTGCCGGACAACTCTTTGCCATCGGCGATGTCTGCACGCACGATAACGGTCCGCTCGGTGATGGGATGCTGGAAGGTTTTAATATCGTTTGCCCGCGCCATGGCGCCGAGTTTGATGTCCGCACCGGGAAGGTCTTGGAATTGCCCGCTGTTGTGGATATTCCGGCATATTCGGTACAAGTCCGGGATGGGAATATTTTTCTTGGTGTGCCGAAAGAATAATCTTCAGTCTGCCCAAAAACAAAAAGGGGTTGTCTAAAAAGGGTACAAAAATTAGTGGCGACCACCATGTTTGGTAATCGTCACTTTCGTTTCGCCCTAAATGCGGGGGGCTTGATAAGCCAGTGATGGCTTTTTAGACAGCCCCTTTTTGTTTACCAATCTCCGGCATAGCCGATTGCGAATGGCATGGTGATATTTTCGATCCGCGCCCGCCGCAATTCAACCAGCTGGCGGATGTGCAGGTTGTCATGCGCGATCCACGACGCGAACATTTCTCCGGCAGAGATCGTGCCAAATTCTGACGTGTACGTTTTGTCCCAGTCTGTGCTAGTCAGATCATGCAGCCATCCCAGTGAATTTTCACGCTCGTTGAAAAATTTCTCACGCATTTCATGGAAGTTTTGCTGGTTGTATTTTCTTTCCGTAATCCAGGCCTGTGGATTGATTTGGTGCCATTCTTCATTCTGACGGTGGAGAATAAAATCAAGGTGTTCGCGGAAATCTTCGCGCTCTTCATCGTAAAGATGACAGATTACTTCGAGCATGGACCAAGTCTCCGGCGTCGGTTTAAATTGCGCTTCCTCCTGGCCGATTCCGGACAATAAGGCGCGGATCATCTCGGTGCTGCTCGTTAATTCTTCATAAAGCAGATTGGATTCCATCTCGCCTCCATTAACCATGATCCATTCCCCATCTTTGTTCGCAAATCTCGAATTTCCCGACGATACGCAAAATGTCGAATCCTTCCGCAAACGGGCATTCTGCCAGCGCGCCGTGCCGTACCATGATCGAGCGGGTCAGTTCGTTATTAAAATAATATTTGTCGCGATAAGTCTCGTATTGGGACAATGCTTCGATCTTGGCGTTGACATCTTCTTCTGTGACTTCGACCAGAAAGTGCGGAAAAAATCCGTGCGATGAGCGCACCACGTCAAAGCCCAGAAGGGTGATGCCGCGAAATGCGCGCAAAGCCTCTTCGGTCATTGTGTTGTGGTCCTGATGCACATCCTGCTTTGAGTGCACGAAAATAATGTCGGGCTGAAAATCGCTGCGAAGGTTCAGAAAATATTCGAGAATTTCCTGCCTTGAATCATGGAAGATACGCGTTGTGAACGGACCAAGAATTACTTTTTCCTTTGGCACTCCCAATTTCTCCATCGCCTTGTAGTGTTCGTCCACCACATTCTTGAGCAGCGGATTTTTCTGGTTGTCCGAGAGTGTGACACACAACAAGTCGCTCATGCCCTTGATGTGATGGATGAGCGCGCCGCATCCCAACTCAATATCGTCAGGATGTGCGCCGAAAAAAAGCACGCGTTTGCCGTAGAAGATCATAATGAAATGGTGTCATTGCGAGGAGGGTGTTTTTCCCGACGAAGCAATCTCCTTTACCATGATGGGATTGCTTCGGGCAATGAACGCCCTCGCAATGACACAACCTTTTTATTTCGTTGCCAAAATTCCGCCAACGACCTTGGTCATGACCAGTTTTCCGTCTCGGTCAAACCAGCGCTTGGCGACAGTTTCGATCTTGCCGATCACGGCTTCGTATTCATTCTTGCCGTTGAACATCGAAGCCCATAATTTACGGTCTTCGCTCAGGGACGCGCGCACATAATCGATGAACGGCGCGACTTCGGGGAAGGTCAGATGATTTTCGAATTTGTGCAATTCGGTTTTGGCGAAAATTTTGCTGATGGTATTGAAGATTTCGCCTTTGAAGCGGCTTGACCCCGGCATGGGCGGGATGCTCTGGTGGGTGGCTTCTTTGATGATGTCATAGAACATCTGCTTGTTTTCGGGCAGCGGGCCGGAGACGAAGAGCCGTCCGCCGGCTTTCCCCGATGCGGGGTCGGGACTACGCAGCACACGGTGAGCCTCACCAAATGTAAAGTCCAGGTTTGAAGCGTAGTAGATCGCGAAGGCGCTCGTGCAGAGATCGAACATATTGTCCGAAAAGTTGAACGGCCTGTTGAAGTCCAAAAATTGAAAGTCAATGTTCGTGCCGAGTTCCTTATTTTTCTCGCGCGCCTTGTCGAGCAATTCTTCAGAAAAGTCGCCGCCCGTGATTTTCGCGCCACCTTTAGTATAATCGTTGAACAGGAAGCTGAGTTTGCCCGCGCCGCAACCGATGTCGAGGATGTACATGCCGGGCTGAGGTTTGAGCAGATCGTTCGTCCATTGATCGATATTCGCCGAGCCGTATTTTCCGTGAATGTCGATGCGCGTCAGCAGGTCTTTGCTGGTTTCCTGATAGTTGATTTCCATGCTCTCTCCTTAATTGTTGCAATAAAAAATCCTTTGTGATTATACCAAATACAGACTAAAATTCAACAACTGAATTTTGAGTGAGGTCTGAAAGAACATGGAGCAAAAATGCCATCGAAAATCCAATCCGTAAAAGGCACGCGCGAGTTCTATCCTCAAGAGATGGCACTGCGTAATTTTATTTATGAAAAAGTGCGTGCCGCATCGCAGTCTTTTGGCTATCAGGAATGGGACGCGCCTTTCATCGAAACGATCGATCTTTACGCCGCGAAAAGCGGGGAGGAACTTGTCAAAAAGCAGTCCTTCGTTTTTGAAGATCGCGGCGGAGATCTAGTCACGCTGCGTCCCGAACTCACGCCGTCGCTGGCGCGCATGATTGCGGCCAAACAAAATGAATTAATTTTTCCGGTGCGCTGGTGGTCGTTCGGTCCGTTCTGGCGTTATGAGCAGCCGCAAAAAGGTCGCACGCGCGAATTCTTTCAATGGAACATCGACATGCTCGGAGTCAGCTCGCCGGAAGCGGACGCGGAATTAATTGCGGTCGGCGCGGCGTTTTTGCGTTCGGTCGGGCTGGACCCGCAGCGGGCTGCCATTTTCGTGAATAATCGGCGTCTGATGGATTCCCAGTTCGACGCCCTCGGCATTCCTCTGGAAAAACGTCTCGACGTTTCGAACATGGTCGACCGCCGCTCGAAGATGGATTCCACCAAATGGGACGCGTACGTTCTCGATGGCGGACTCTCACCACAGCAACTGGACGGCTTGAAAAATTTACTTGGCAATTATGATTTGTGGAAACAAAGCGAAGAACTCGTCCGTTTGTTCGCCGCACTGGAAGCCTTGGGCGCGAAAGATTATGTCAAGTTCGATCCGAACATTATGCGCGGGCTTCTATATTACACTGGCACGGTGTTCGAAGCGTTTGACACAACGGGTTCTTTGAAGCGCGCCATTTTCGGCGGCGGACGTTACGATAATCTTCTAGCCGATGTTGGCGGACAGCCGCTTTCGGGTGTCGGTTTTGCGATGGGTGATGTTGTGATCGGGATCATCCTTCAGGAAGCTGGGCTTTTGCCGGAGTTCAAGCCGAGTCCGGCGTCGGTTCTGGTCACCGTGTTCGACGAATCCTTGTGGATGAAATCGTATGCCCTCGCCAGTGATTTGCGCAAGGCTGGCCTGAACACGATGGTTTATCCGGAGCTTGTCAAACTGCAAAAGCAGTTCAAGTTTGCAGATAAGATGAAGATGCACGTTGCCCTTGTCGTTGGGTCGGATGAGGTGGAAAAAGGTCAAGTGGTGGTGAAAGATCTATCAAACGGCAGTCAGCAGACCGTCCAGAAAGAGGTGTTGTTGGAAGTTATCCAAAAAATCCTTGCGAGCCTTTAGTCAAGATGATATAATCTTGCCCTCGTAATATGGTGCCTGTAGCTCAATGGCAGAGCGCCACACTGTGGATGTGGATGTTGTGGGTTCGAAACCCATCAGGCACCCAGAGCGCCCTCTCAAGAGGGCGCTCACGTTTCTTGTATTCGAGCAGGATTTCGCTTCCATAAATTACGTGAACTGTGAGTTTTCCTTGTACATTGCAGAATCGTTAAACTAACATAAGTGTCAGGAATTTATCTTGTTATTTTATTTGAAGCGGATATAATAATAACATCTTTGGAAGGCTTCCAGAGAAATTCAATCGAAAGGAGAATTTAAAAATGTTATTTGCCCCGAAGGAAAAAGGCCAAGGTTTAGTTGAATATGCGCTGATTATTGTTTTGGTTGCCATTGTTGTTATCGCGGCCCTGATGGTCCTCGGCCCGATCATTGGCAATACATTCAGCACGATCAACAACAGCCTCACTAAAGTCTAATTGTAAGATTGTTGCAAGAAGTGGGACTCTGTCGATTCGACAGAGTCCTTCTTTTTTTTACCAACATATTTTTGCCATTTTTCTTGTATAATTCATGTGGTATAAAACCATAAAGTTCTTGCACGAGAGGAGAGATATATGCGCCGCGGGCGAATTCTCATTTTTATACTTCTGATCGTAGTAATAGGGCTGGTCGTGGCTTTTGTGGCTTTGCGTGCTTTGCTGCCACCGGCCACACCGCCAACGCCGGCGAATGTGCAAGTATATGTCGCCAGGCAAAATATTCCTCAAGGCGGAAGAATCACTGAAGATCTTTTGACCACTATTACCCTGGCCCAGGATCAAGTGACTGCTGGGGAGTACACACCAGACAAAAAGGCGGATCTTCTGACCAACAAGGTAGCCAAATTCCCCCTGGATCAAGGGGTGGTTATCACCAGTTCAATGGTTTCAGATGCGTCACAGGCTGTCACAATTGCAGGTCCATCATGGGCCGCTTTAATCCCCCCGGGGATGACTGCGATCTCGATCCCGACATCCCGTTTATCTCTTGTGAGCTATGGTGTCAGTGACGGTGCTCATGTTAATGTCAATGCTTGTTTCCTGTTCATAGATGTTGACCCGGCGTTTCAAACGGCTTTGCCGAACAAATTCGATGCCTTGACCGGGGTAACGGCCGGCGGCAATATCAGCGTTGGCGGCGGGGGAGCGGGTGGAGTACAGGGACGCGCAGAACTGGATCCATCTTTTTTGCTGCCCTTTTATCTGGAGCCAAGTGAGGCTCAGCGCCCGCGCCCAACCTGTCAGGCGGTATTTCAGAATGTTGTTGTTATGAAACTTGGCGACTTTCCACTTGCATCAACTGAGACCGCAGCGGCCCAGGCCGCTCAACAGCAGACCGCTCAACAGCAGGGCACGGCACCTGCTCCGGATATCGTTACTTTGATTGTCTCGCCACAGGATGCAGTGACGCTTTCCTACTTGGTTTATACGAACGCGCAAATTATGATGACTCTTCGCAATCCAAACGACGAATCTCGGATGGCCACAGAGGCAGCGACTCTCCAGTTTCTTTTGAGTCAATATAATATCCCGGTTCCTGCGAAACTGCCTTATGCATTGAATCCGCGCATCGATACTCTGGCAGCTCCCTCCCTGCCGAATGATACGGTTACGGTTCAGCCCAAACCATAGCCAACATACTATGGACATTAGTAATGCGTTTTAAGGAGATTGATGGCCGCGGATGACAAGATTCGGGTTCTGATTGTGGACGATGTTGTGGATACGCGGGAGAATGTACGAAAATTGCTGCAATTTGAGGCCGATGTTGAAGTAGTCGGTGCCGCCCGTTCCGGGAAAGAAGGAATTAGACTTTCCCGGGAGCTTGATCCTGATGTCATTTTAATGGACATCAATATGCCCGATATGGATGGTATTTCCGCGACGGAATCCATTCATCAAAAGTCACCGCACATACAGGTTGTCATCCTGTCGGTGCAGGGCGACCAGAATTATATGCGTCGCGCAATGCTGGCCGGTGCGCGTGATTTTTTGACGAAGCCTCCGATGGGAGACGAGTTGATATCGGCCGTCCGCCGCGCAGGCGAGATGGCTCGTTTAGAGCGAAATAAGGGCGTTCAAGTTGGTCATGGCCCTGTTGCCCCGAATGGTACGATGGGAGCGTCTGTCAGCGCCTTGGGCTTGGCGCAAGGAAAGATCGTGACTGTATATAGCCCCAAAGGCGGAACTGGTTGCACGACGCTGGCGGTCAATCTGGCGTTGGCGCTTCACAATGAAATCACACGTGCGGTCCTCGTTGATGCGAATTTGCAATTCGGCGATGTGGCAATTTTTGTCAATGAACAGGGTAAGAATACGATTCTTGATCTTGCCCCGCGCGTTGACGAATTGGATCCGGACATTGTCGAAGGGATCATGATCAAGCATGAGCCATCCGGCATTCACATTCTTGCTGCTCCTCAGCGCCCTGAAATGGCTGAGAAGGTTTCCGCAGACCAGTTTGGGAAAGTGCTCGATTACCTGCGCCGCATGTATGCTTATGTTGTAGTGGACACCACACCGATCTTGACTGACATTACCCTCTCCGCAATCGATGCGAGTGATACGATTGTGCTGATCACAACACAGGATATCCCCGCCATCAAGAATGCCCGTTTATTCCTTGATCTGCTGCAAACCATGGGCATTGAGCGTGAACGTATTGTATTTACGATGAATCGTTTCGATAAGCGGATTGCAATTACACCCGAACGGGTTGGCGAGAATTTAAAACAGGAAATTAAAGCGGTTATTCCTCTGGATGAAAGAGTCGTTATTCCCTCCGTTAATCGCGGCGTACCTTTCATGTTGGATAACAAATCACAACCGGTAGCCAGGGGTGTCTTTGGGTTGGCAGAAGCAGTGCGGGCGCAGCTGGCTGCTCTTGAAGCAAGCGAAGCGCCTGTTGCAAAGCGTTAGGAGATAAGATATGTCTTTATTGAAACGTATCGAGCAGGGACAGGGCGGTGGAAAAGAGCAGGGCGGCTCCACTTTACCCCAGCCGTCTGGCACGGGGGCCGGACAGGGCGGCGACAGTTCGCGACTTTCTTCCCTGCAGGCCCGTCGCGTAAGCGCACCCATCACTACTCCACAAGCCGGCTCTTACTTTGACCTGAGAACACGCGTCCAGAATAAGTTGCTTGCCGAGCTTGATCCATCCATGGACATTACTCGTACGGATGATGTCCGCCAGACGATCCAGGGGTTGTTTGAGCAAATTCTGACTGAAGAAAACATCGTTCTTTCCCGACCTGAACGGGCGCGGCTGTTTGAGCAGATTGCAGCTGAAATCCTGGGATTTGGTCCGCTTCAGCCCTTGTTGGAAGATGAGACTATCACTGAAATCATGGTGAATGGCGCCAAGAATATTTACATCGAACGTAAAGGCAAACTGCATCGTGTGCCAGTCACTTTTGAAAATAACGATCATGTTTTGCGCATCATTGACAGGATCGTTGCGCCTCTGGGACGTCGTATTGACGAATCCAGCCCATACGTTGACGCCCGTCTTCCAGACGGCTCGCGCGTTAACGCGGTAATTGCTCCAATCTCGCTGGTTGGCCCCGTGCTGACCATTCGCAAGTTTTCCCGAAACCCTATTACCATTGAACAGATAATCCAATTCGGGACCATTTCGCAGGAAGCGCTTCAATTCCTGAAAGCCTGCGTAGAGGCCCGTCTAAATATTATGATCTCTGGCGGTACTGGTTCCGGTAAGACAACTCTGTTGAATATTCTCTCGAGTTTTATTCCCTCGGATGAACGTATTGTGACGATTGAGAATGCAGCTGAGTTGCAGTTGAGGCAGGAGCATGTCGTTACTCTGGAATCCCGTCCGCCGAACATTGAAGGCCGCGGCGAGATTACCATTCGTATGCTTGTGGTCAATGCCTTGCGCATGCGTCCCGAGCGAATTATCGTGGGTGAAATTCGCGATGAGGCAGCCCTCGATATGTTACAGGCTATGAACACGGGTCACGACGGCTCCATGACCACTTTGCATTCGAATGGCCCGCGCGACACACTGTCCCGTCTTGAGACAATGACCTTGATGGCCGGTATGGATCTTCCGTCGCGCGCCATCCGTGAACAGATTTCATCGGCTATCAATCTTATCGTGCATCAATCACGTATGCGTGATGGCAGCCGTAAAATCGTGGCGATCACTGAAGTGAGCGGTATGGAGGGCGATGTCATCACCATGACCGATATTTTTGTCTTTGAGCAAACAGGCGTAGAGAATGGACAGATTGTTGGGCGGCTTCGCCCGACAGGGTTGCGCCCAAAGTTTATGGATACGATTGAAGCCGCGGGTATTCACCTGCCTCCATCCATTTTCGGTATTGGCGAGCGTCGTCGCTACTAATAGGCGCGCTGGCTTGATAAGAGGAAACTGCAAAAAATGAATATGGCTTTAATTATCATCATCGGTGGGATTGTTCTAATTGTCCTTTTGATTATTGGGATAATTGCCTCATCTTCCAGTGAACGGGCGTTGGTCGAACAACGACTCGGACAGTATCTTGGTGAAGATGATCGATCAACGGACAAAGAGGCCCAGCGTACCGTTTTGACCGATTGGGTTTCAAAGCGAGTTGAACGGACTTCGTTCGGCGACCGTATCAGCAGGGAGTTGGCCCGGGCTGACATAAAATTTAGAGTTGGTGAATATTTTGCCCTGATCTTTATCTTAACGCTGGCGATTGGCGGCATTACATGGTTTATTGGCGGGAGATCCATTATTTCTTTTTTGATCGGGGCTGTTGTTGGGTTCTTCCTGCCTGGTCGGTACGTGAACCGGCAGAAAGCAAAACGCTTAAGTAAATTCAACGATCAGCTTGCTGATATGATTAACCTGATGGTGAACGGCTTACGCGCCGGTTATTCCACCATGCAAGCGATGGAAGCTGTCAGCAAAGAGTTGCCGTCGCCGATTGCGGACGAATTCCGCCGGGTAGTGCAGGAGATGCAAATCGGTATCTCAATGGAGGGCGCGCTTGAAAATCTTCTGCGCCGTATTCCCAGCGACGACCTGGATTTTATGGTGACGGCGATCAATGTGCAACGCGAGGTGGGCGGCAACCTGTCTGAAATCCTTGATACCATCTCATTTACCATTCGTGAGCGCGTGAAGATCAAAGGCGAAATCCGCGTGATGACATCCACAGTCCGCGCTTCTGGGACTCTCCTTTCTCTGATCCCTATCGGTTTGACTGTTGTTTTATGGTTCCTTAATCCAAAATATTTGAGATCTTTTATGGATGCCGGCCTGGTATGCGCAGTTGGCGCTGCTGTTCTTGTAACGTTCTTGATCAGTACGGGCTATCTTATTATGATGAAGATTGCGGATATCGAGATATAGTATGGCGATCTTTATATGGACAATAGTTATTCTTGTGGTCATGGGCGGGGCTGTTGTATTGATCGTAGCAGGTATGCGGACTGCTCAAAACAATGAAGAAGATGACCCCCTAATGGCTCGTCTTGCAGAGGCTACGCAGCGTGGTGATGTAGTGTCATCTCTTGAACAGATCGAAATGCAACAACCTTTCAACCAGCGCGTTATCCTGCCATTCCTGCGCTGGGTTGGCGAGACGTCTACTCGGTTTACCCCACAGAAAGCGCTTGAGGATATAACCCGTAAGCTGGAATTAGCCGGTAACCCTGGGCGTGTTGACGCCGGGACCTTTCTCGCATCCCGATTTGTTATTGCAACCATATTTGGCGGGCTGTTGCTCCTGGTTTCCGTCCTTTCCCCACATAAATGGGCGCTTGGGCAGACAGTCCTGGTGGTTCTTATATTTACTGTGCTTGGTTTTTTCTTTCCTCAATTGTGGCTTCAGGGCCGTATCAATGCGCGTCAAAAAGAAATCCGTAAGGCCATGCCGGATGCGCTTGACCTTTTGACAATTTGTGTGGAGGCTGGACTTGGGTTTGAAGCGGCCATGTCAAAGGTAAGTGAAAAATGGGAAAACCAGTTGTCTGTTGCATTGTTGCGCGCCATTCGCGAAATTCAATTAGGCAAAGCGCGACGTGATGCTCTGCGTGACATGGCAGATCGTATTGGCATTCCGGAGATGACCAGTTTTGTGGCCGCGGTGATCCAGAGTGAAATCCTTGGTGTAAGCCTTGCCAAGGTCCTCCGCATCCAATCTGACCAGATGCGGGTCAAACGCCGCCAGCGCGCGCAAGAGGAAGCTGGTCAGGCGCCAATTAAAATGATTGTGCCGCTGGCGCTGCTGATCTTCCCCTCTATTTTCATCATTCTTCTGACGCCAGCCGCTATTCAGATGGCAAAGGCATTCGGGCGTTAGCTAATAAAGGGGTGCCATAATGCCAGGTTCCTCCCCGGCATATTCTCTATATCGTCTTTTGTGGAGCGGATTGGACTTACTCTTTCCGCCCGTTTGCGGCGGATGTGGAAAGCCCGGTTCGCGCTGGTGCGATACCTGCCAGCAAAACCTTCCCAAACTTCCTGAACCGATTTGCAATATTTGTGGGATCCCGCTCGATGTGGCGGGTTTTTGCGCGGACTGTCAGCGGGTGCGGCCTCGATTTAACATACTCCGCTCCTGGTCCGCGTTCGACGCGCCGGTGCGCAACGCGTTGCATCGTCTGAAATATCGTCGCGATATGGGGTTGGGCGATGCGCTCGCCGTTCATTTATCAGAATACGTTGCCGGCTTAAATTGGCCCATTAACCTTGTCGTGCCGGTTCCGCTTGGTCATAAGCGATTACAGGAACGGGGTTATAATCAAGTTGGTTTGATCGCGCGCCCACTGGCGCTCTCATTGCGAATTGCGTATGCTCCTCATGCTCTTCACCGCGTGCGGGAAACACGCACGCAAGTTGGGCTGACAAAATGGGAACGACGCGATAATGTGCGCGGCGCATTTCGGGCTGATGGGAAGCGCGTAAAAGATCAAGTCGTTTTGTTGATGGATGATGTCGCTACAACGGGATCCACTCTTTCGTCCTGCGCCGAGGCGTTTTACGCTGCGGGAGCGCGGGACGTTTTTGCTTTGACGGTGTCTCGCGCGCTGACGCGGCACGGTCTGCATGGCGCGTGAGTAGCTTGGTCTGCACCCACATCATTTTATAAGGAGGCCCTATGGCAACCAAAGTGGAAGTTCAGGCCCGTAACATCCGATTGTCGGATCGTATCAAGGAACATGTCGAAGAAAAGGCAGGCAAGCTTGACCATTACCTGCCCGCGATTGAGGAGGCGCATGTTGAGCTGACGCATCTTAAGTCGGCGCGTGATGCCAATGACCGCAACGTGGCGCAGGTTACGGTGCGTGGAAAGGGGCTGATCCTGCGGACAGAGGAGCGTGCCGACGAGGTGTTGGTGGCTTTTGATACCGCCATTGATAACCTGCATCGCCAGATTGACCGATACAAAGGAAGGCACTATCATGGCCGAGGCGATGGACGTTCGGCGTCCGAAGTGACGGAGGAAGCGGTTGTGGCGGATGAGACCGGCGAACTGCCTCCGTTGGTGGGCCGCCGCAAGCACTTCCGGATTTTGCCGATGAACGAACTGGAAGCTGTTGAGCAGATGAAACTGCTCGGCCACGATAATTTCTTCGTGTTTTATAATGCCGAGACCAGCAAGGTCAATGTTTTGTATCGCCGCCGGGATGGTTCGTATGGCCTGATCGAGCCTGAGATCGGATAAGTTTCACGGCAGATTCATATTGCTGGCCCGGCGAAATGGCCGGGTCAGTCCTTTGTGGAGCAAAGAGATGGATGGTTTGGACTTTGATGACGATATGACAGAAGCAGAGTTTGTTGACAGCAGTGTCAATACGCCCGCGGCTGAGGAAGCTATCCTGCATATAATTAATGCACTGGGGGAAAACCCTGAACGAGAAGGATTAAAGAACACCCCCAAACGAGTTGCCAGAATGTATTTGGAACTATTGAGCGGTTATCGTGCGGACCCGTGGAAAGTTGTAAATGGTGCACTTTTCAATATTACTTATGATGAAATGGTCATCGTGCGTGACATTGAATTCTACAGTTTGTGCGAACATCACATGCTGCCTTTTCTGGGACGCGTCCATGTAGCTTATATGCCGGCTGGGAAAGTGATCGGGCTTTCAAAGATTCCCCGCCTCGTGGATATTTATGCCCGCCGCCTCCAAGTGCAGGAACGAATGACGCGCCAGATCGCAGACATTATCCAGGAACTGCTTGAACCAAATGGCGTAGCCGTGGTTGTCGAGGGCTTGCATTTATGTTCCATGATGCGCGGGGTTAAGAAACACGGTGCGCGCATGACCACATCTGCAATGCACGGCTCTTTCCGTACCAACCCGGCAACGCGTCAGGAGTTCTTGGATAATATCTCCAGACGTTCTAGCGATTGGATATGATTTTCAGCGCCGCCAGTCCTGTATTGACGCCTGCACGCCTGCCGATATTTGCATTCGTATTCCAGCGATAGTTATTCGCATTCCGACCTCGCGAACCGCAATTCGCGCCATTGCCCCAATTACCGCTTGCAAGCAATAACACAAAAGCCTAACCTCACACATTTCTGTGTAAAATCCCAAAAATCATTTATGCTCGACGCCCGCATGCCCGCCGATACCCGCACTCGTACCAGTTTTGCCTCGATGGGGCGGATAACCCGCTCTTTCAGATTTTCGGGGGCTGATGAAGTTGCGAATAACACACAGGCATTCAAAAAGTTGGCTGCATTTATTCCAACCGCGTGTGATTCCCAGACGTTTGAAATTGCCAGCATCTTGCCATAATTGCGCAACAGGTCAATTGCTTTGGGTAGATATATTTCCGGCTGAACGTTTGAGCCGAGGCTGAGAAACACTGTGTGTGAATCACTCATCGCGACTGCGTTCTATCTCCACGCCGACTGAATTTGAAAATCGAACTGCGCCCGGTTTTTCCACGCGTACAATTACTTTTCGCACACCCTTTTCCTGCAGGCATAATTTTGCCAGGTCGTTCGCCAGCGCTTCAACAGTCAGACGCTTGGCGGTCTCTGCGTGGGCTTGCACCTTTTTCGCCAAAGTTCGGTAGTTGACGCAGTCTTCAATATTGTCCGTTTCGGCGGCGCGGCGCGTGTCGCTGAATACTTCGATGTTGATCAGCATGTCCTGGATTTGCTCCCGCTCCCAATCGTTGATGCCGATGATGCCGCGTACTCGCAAATCCTTGATGAAAGTTTTGTCCATTGTGTCTCCTAAACTAAATGGCTTCCGCCGCCTGCGTGGATGATTCCGCCGGTGATGTATGTCGGCCCTGCTGGTAAAATATCAAGGCATCTTCGACCTCTTTCAGATTTCCCCATCGTTTTGCCGGAATGGCTTTCAGGATTTCTTGGTTGGCTGGTTTGTCTGATGGGGCAGGATCGCTCCAAGCGCCAGTTTTTTATGCTTTGGGAGTCTTCCTCTTTGTGGATTTCTTCATGGTCTTTGGATTGTTTTTCTTCGGCTTTGCGGCGGTGGATTTTGCTTTCTTGTTTTCTGCTTTAATGGGCCTAGCTTCTTCTTCGATGACGATTGTTTGCGCTGTTTGGGGCTTTAGAAATTCCAAAGTGAGCAATGCGGTTGCAAGTATTATCCATGCTGCGAGTTGGGCCGCGCGTAGACCGCCAAAGACGAGTGTGCTGTCACCGCGAAAGGCCTCGATGAACAGGCGGCTGGCAGCTGTCAGTGCGGCAAATAGCAGGAAATCGCTTCCGGGCTTGGAATCCACTTTTCGGAACCAAAGCAGACCCAAGGTCAGAATTGAGGCGATGATTTCGTAGATCTGGGTCGGATGCCGCATCGCACCCCAAAGGTTGATCGCCCAGGGCAGGCTGGCCTCTTGTCCAAAAGCTGCACCGGATGCGAGATGCGAGAATCCGAGCCCAACGGCCAGCGTGGCAAAAAACAATGTCAGCGCGTCGAGCGTGGACCACAGCGATAATCCTTTGCGTTGAGCATAAACCAGACCGGTAACGATCGCGGCGGCCAATGCCCCCCAGCTATCGAATAGCGTGATGTTCAAGGAAATCAAACTAAGCGGGCTTTGCATAAAGGCCGCCAGATGTTCCGCGGCGTAAAAGAGGCGCCCGCCAAGGATGTATGCGATTAGGCTGGCGAAGATCAAGTTGTTCAACACTTCGGCGTTGACGTTGTAACGCGCGGCGCGTTTTTCAGCAAGAGACAGACCGAACCATGCAGCGACTACGATGAGAATGAGATCGCGCGGAGGAGCGAGAAGATTGCGAAAGAGTGCGAGCATATTATTTTAGGATTTCCTCTACCCGTGTGCGCAGCAAAGCTTCTGACATTGGCCCGCCAATTACGACTTCGTTGATCGTGCCATCGCGGCTGATAAAGAAACTGGATGGCAGGGAACGCAGGTCATATTTCTGTGCTACGCTGCCAACTTCATCCAATAAAATCGGAAAGGTTATTCCGTATTGTGTCAGAAATGGAGCAATGTCAAGCGGGTTATCCTGTGATGTTGTGTCAACTCCAAGAACAACCAGGCCTTTATCTTTGTATTCTTCATATATTTTTTCAATGGTGGGCATTTCGGCTCGGCAAGGCGGGCACCAGGTAGCCCACAGGTTGACGAGCACAGCTTTACCCTTTAATTCGGAGAGAGTGTATTTTTCTCCCTTTGGCGTGGAGAGGGAAATCTCCGGTGCGAGAAATCCTTTTTGCGGCGCAGGGATACCTCCTGCGGTGGATGCGCCGGTCTTGTCGGCGCTTAGGAATATCCAGGCGAGACCGGCGAGCAGGAGAATGACGTATAAAGCACGGCGTTGAATTGGTTGCATATGTTTCCTTTTTCGGCTACACTCGTATTGTTAGCCTTCGAGTTGATAATCTTACTATGCTTTTTACGGATTCAGTTTTTGTAGGCATCGATCCAACCTCGGGACATAGATCCTTCACTTATGCCGCGCTGGATCGCGGTTTGAATCTGATAGCGCTGGGCGGTGGCGAGATGGAAGACGTGATGGCGTTTCTGGGCGGCCAGCCTTCGGCGACGGTGGCGGTCAATGCGCCCTCCGATGTCAATCATGGCCTGGTTCGTAAAAATCTGAAAGGGCAAAGTTTGACCCCGCATACGTTACGTGGTGTGGAAATGCGCGTGGCCGAACATGAACTGCGCGGGTACGGCATCGCCGTCAGTGGGACGGGGGCCAGAGAATCGCTGTGCCCCGCCTGGGTCCAGGCCGGATTCGCGTTGTATGAAAAGTTGTCGAAGGCCGGATTCAAATCCTATCCCGAAGAAGGCGCGTCGCATCAATGGTTGGAGACTCATCCGCATGCGGCTTTTTGCGTTTTACTCGGCGAGAGTCCGCTTCAAAAATCGACGTTGGAGGGGCGTTTGCAGCGGGAGCTTTTACTCTACGAGCGGGGGGTTCGCATTAAGGACCCGATGGATTTCTTCGAGGAGATCACGCGTCATAAATTGATGCGCGGTATTTTACCAATGGAACAAGTGCATATCCCGGAGCAGTTGGACGCGCTTGTGGCGGCTTATACGGCCTGGCTGGCAATGGAAAGGCCAAGCGATGTAACGCGCATTGGACACAAACAGGAGGGATTTATTACGCTGCCTGCGGCTTCACTCAAAGAAAAGTATTAGACCCCTCTGAAATATTTTCTGAGTCTTACCCGCAACATTCTTTACAAATATTCCTTCAACTCCCTTGCCTGGTGCGGATGCCGCAACTGCCTCAACGCTTTGCCTTCGATCTGGCGGATGCGTTCGCGCGTCAGGCCGAATTTCTGGCCGACTTCCTCCAGCGTATAAATGTTTCCATCGGCAAGCCCGAAGCGCAGACACAGTATGCGCGCTTCACGCGGCGAGAGAATGGCGAGCGCTTCTTCCAGTTTATCTTTCAGCATGGCTTCGTACGCGCTTTGATGCAGAGTTGGGGTAAGGTCGTCTTGAATGAACATACCCAGCTCGGACTCTTCATCGTCGCCAACGGGGGATTCGAGCGAGATCGGTTGCCACGTGACTTTGTGAATCCATTTCACTTTTTCAACGCTCAATTTGACTTTTTTCGCCAGTTCTTCGATGGTAGGCTGACGTCCCAATTTTTGCTCCAGATCGCGGGTGGCTTTGTAAAGCTGGCGAATTCGGTCAACCATGTGGACCGGCACGCGGATGGTGCGCGCCTGATTTATAAGTGCGCGCGAGATGGTTTGCCTGATCCACCAGGTGGCATAGGTTGAGAAGCGGAAGCCTCGTTGATAATCATATTTCTAGACCGCTTTCATCAGGCCGAGATTACC
>JAMDBC010000199.1:0-931 GCA_023484185.1 Chloroflexota bacterium
GCAACACGCCCGCAGCGCGCATTCTCGAATCCGCCGGCCTGACCCGGGATCGGGTCTATGATGCGATCCAGGAGTTACGCGGTGGACAGCGGGTCACCGACCCGCAAGCCGAGACGCGTTACCGCACGCTGGAAAAATATTCGCGTGACCTGACGCAGTTGGCGCGCGAAGGCAAACTTGATCCGGTCATTGGCCGCGACAAGGAGATTTTACGCCTGATCCAAATCCTTTCCCGCCGCACGAAAAATAATCCAGTGCTGATTGGCGAGGCGGGCGTTGGCAAGACTGCCATCGTCGAAGGGTTGGCGCAGAAGATCGCGACCAATGACATACCGGAGATTCTTTCCGGCAAGAAAGTCGTCACGCTCGATTTGGGCGCGATGATCGCCGGTTCGCGTTTCCGCGGCGAGTTCGAGGAACGTTTGAAGGCAGTCATCGAGGAAGTCCAACGCGCGCAGGGCGAGATCATCATGATGATCGACGAGTTGCACACCGTCGTCGGAGCGGGAGCCGCTCAAGGGGCAATGGATGCGAGCAACATGCTCAAGCCGGCTCTGGCGCGTGGTGAGCTGCAAACCATTGGCGCGACCACGTTGGACGAATTCCACAAATACATCGAAAAGGACGCCGCGCTCGAACGCCGCTTCGCTCCGATCTATGTCGAAGAGCCAACGGTGGATGACACGATCAAAATGCTGCACGGCTTGCGCGATCGTTACGAGGCGCATCACAAAGTCCGTTACTCGGACGATGCGCTGGCCGCCGCGGCGCGACTGGCTGATCGTTACGTCACCGACCGCCGCCTGCCCGATAAAGCGATCGACCTGATGGATGAAGCCGCCGCCAAATTACGCGTGGCGCTTTATTCCATGCCTGCTGATTTGAAGGATATGAAAGCCGAGATCGATCGCTTGCAGGCTGAGGAAGATGC
>JAMDBC010000199.1:941-3679 GCA_023484185.1 Chloroflexota bacterium
TGGAATAAAGCGCCACGCGTAATTTGGCGGCGGCTTCATCCATCAGGTCGATCGCTTTATCGGGCAGGCTGAGGAAGATGCGTCATCCAATTCGCGTGATTACCAGCGCGCGGCGGAGATCAAGGTTGAACGCCTGCGCAAAGAAGGCGAATATGTTGTCACGCGCGAGAAATGGGAAGTCGAACACCAGCTCGATGAGGTGGTGGATGTAAACGATATTGCCGAGGTCGTCCATCAGTGGACAGGCATACCGATGAGTCAAATGATGGAGAGTGAAGCGACAAAGCTCTTGCAAATGGAAGAACGTTTGCATGAGCGTATCGTCGGACAGGATGAAGCCATCCACGCCATTTCAGATGCCATCCGCCGCGCCCGTTCCGGGTTGAAAGATCCGAGCCGACCGATCGGTTCGTTCGTTTTCATCGGCCCGTCCGGCGTTGGCAAAACCGAATTGGCAAAAGCCCTGGCCTGGTTCATGTTCGATGACGAGGACGCGCTGGTTCGCATTGACATGTCCGAGTACCGCGAGCAGCACACCGTCAGCCGTTTGTTCGGCGCGCCTCCCGGTTACGTTGGTTACGAAGAAGGCGGACAACTTACCGAAGCGGTTCGCCGCCGCCCTTATCGAGTATTGCTCTTCGATGAGATCGAAAAAGCCCATCCCGAAGTCTGGAACGCACTGCTGCAAATTCTGGACGACGGCCGCATGACGGATGGTCAGGGCAACCTGGTAGATTTCCGCAACACGGTTCTGATCATGACCTCGAATCTGGGCACCGAGTACGTGAAGAAAGGCGGAACCCTGGGCTTCCTCCAGCAAAAAGCTGACGATGAGGAACGCGAGTCGCACGATAAGATCGAGAAGGCGCTCAAGGGCACGTTCCGTCCGGAGTTCCTCAACCGCATAGATGAGATCATTATGTTCTCGCCGCTTTCGATTGAAGAGATGGAAAAAATCGTTGACTTGCAATTGAAGGAAGTCCATGACCGGCTGGGCGAGCACCAGATCAAGATCGAGTTGACCGAAGCGGCTCGCAAGTGGCTGGCAAAAGAAGGCTATGATCCCGCCTTTGGGGCGCGGCCTCTGCGCCGGGCAATCCAGAAATATGTCGAGAGTCCGCTCTCAGTGGAATTACTCGGCGGAAAATTCAAGGACGGAGCCACGGTGCTGGTGGATGAAAAGGATAACAAAATTATCTTCCACACTTCACAGGCAGTGAAGAAAGTCAAAGCGACTGTCGCGACATGATTTTTTTTGGGTGCGGAAGTCATCCTTCCGCGCCTGTCCCGGACACGGATGTACAATAACGTCAACAATGGATAACAAATCTCTACCGTAGAGGCGCAGAGTTCGCAGAGTTTTTAATGGCATTCTCGGCGGTCCCCGCGACTCTGCGGAGAAAAATTGAGATCTCATGGCGCAATCAGGCTTATCCATTATTCACGTTAAAATCGAAACCGGGTGATATTTCGTCATCCGGTCTCTTTTCCAAAAACCCTAATCTTATTCTGATTGAAATCGTATATCATCGGGGAAACTTTACAAGGAGAGATCATTGGATCACCCCAAACAAAAATCATCAAACAAGGGTTTGATCATCGGCATCCTGGCTGCGTTTTGTTGTATCTGCGCCATGACGCTGGCGCTGGGCGGATATGCTTATTATTATTTAGATAACAATTTCCCAGTCACAACCAACTTCCCGTTCTCGTCGGAGGCGCCCCAGCCTCCAGTCACGGTCACCCGCCCGCCGGTCGAGACGATTCCTTTGGATACGCTGGATACATTGGGAAAAACCGTTGTGCCTGATAGTGATTTGTACGATCTGGCTTGCCGCCTCAAGCAGATTTGCAACGTCCCGAACACTTTGCTCGCGCCCACCACGCCTTTCAAGGTCGGCGACGCGCAAAAGTTCTGGGTTAGCAATGTAGACACCAACGATAATTTTCAAATCAGAGCCACGCTGCGTTACATTACGGCGCATACTTATTTCTGGGCACAGAATGGAATCCAGATCAATGAAGACGATATAAAAAAAATAATGGATACCTTCGAGAGTAAGATCTATCCCACCGACCGCGAATTCTTCGGCAGCGAATGGACGCCCGGCGTGGACAACGATCCACACATCTATGTCGTATATACGCGCGGCACGGGCGCATCCAACGCCGGATATTTTTCCACGCCCGATGAATACAATCCAATGGTTCACAAATATTCCAACGGTCATGAGATGTTCGTCTTTAATGCGGACAACATGAACCTCGCAGCCGCTGAGACCTACAGCGTGCTGGCGCATGAGTTCCAGCACATGATCCATTGGAATCTCGACCGCAATGAATCATCGTGGATGAACGAGGGCTTCTCGGTGCTGGCGGAATACTTAAACGGATACCCGGCTTATTTTGACTATAACTACATCAGCAATCCCGATCTCAATTTGACGGATTGGCTTCCTGACCCCAGCTCGAACGGCCCCCATTATGGAGAGTCTTTCCTGTTCCTGGATTACTTCCTCGACCGCTTTGGCGATGGGGCTGCGCAGGCGCTGGTCAAAGATCAGGAGAACAGCCTGACCAGCGTGGACGATACGCTCAAGAATCTCAACATCATCGATAAGATCACAGGCCAGCCGGTGACTGCCGATGATGTAGTCATGGACTGGATGATCGCCAATTATGCGAAGGATGGTTCGGTTGGCGATGGGCGCTTTGTATATCACAACTACATTAATTCG
>JAMDBC010000167.1 GCA_023484185.1 Chloroflexota bacterium
GCCTTACCTCGCAGAGCGCGGCACTTTTTGTTTTACAGTTGTATACTTAATCAATGGAGAACCTGCCGTATATTCCCGGACTCAAGCCTGCCGATCCAGGTCCGCTTTCGCGCTTCATTCCTCCGCTGGAAGATGGGGTGGTTTCGACCTGGCTCTCGCAGCATTGCCCGGCCTCAAGCTGGCTGCTGGATCCATTCGGGTTCTCTCCCAAGCTTGCTCTTGAAGCCGCGCGCGCCGGATATCGCGTGCTGGTCACGGTCAACAATCCAATCACGCGTTTTCTGCTAGAGATGTCCGCCAACCCGCCAGCGGAATCTGACTTCAAAGCCGCGCTGGCCGATCTGGCAGTGATCAAAAAAGGTGACGAGCGTCTCGAGGCTCATCTGCAGTCGTTGTATCTAACTGTCTGCGAAAAATGCGGACATGAAGTTTTTGCTCAGGCCTTCTTGTGGCGCAAGGGGGAAGACGCGCCTTTCGCTAGAATTTATGAATGTAAAGAATGCGGCGACTCTGGCGAACGCCTGGCCGCACCCGCAGATATTGAACGCGTAAAAAAGATCGCTGCGACGGACGGACTTCATCGTTCACGCGCCTTCGAACGCGTGGTAGCATTGAATGACGATAATCGCTCGTATGCGGAAGAAGCCATTCAACATTATCTGCCGCGTCCGCTTTACGCGCTGACCACGATCATTAATCGCCTCGACAGTTTGAATCTATCTGCCGAACGCCGCCGCGCGTTGACCGCGCTCATTCTGGCGGCCTGCGACGCGGGCAACACATTATGGGCGCATCCATCTGAAAGACCGCGTCCAAAACAATTGAGCACGCCGGGTCAATTCCGCGAGCATAATGTGTGGATGATGCTCGAGCGTGGACTCGGCTTGTGGACGGAAACCGCCTCCAGCGTCCCGTGCGTGGCGTGGCCGAATAAACTTCCAGCGACAGGCGGCATCTGCATTTACGAAGGCCGTCTCAGGAATCTGGCACATGAAGTCAAAAAAGAAATTCCCATCGCGGCTGTGATCGGTTCGGTACCGCGTCCGAATCAGGCGTTTTGGACTCTGTCCGCTTTGTGGGCCGGTTGGTTGTGGGGCAGCGACGCGGTCGAGCCATTCAAGGTCGCATTGCGACGGCGACGCTATGATTGGGCATGGAACGCCACAGCGCTCCATGCGGCTTTTGCTCATCTTTTCGACTTGCTGGCGCTGGGCACGCCTTTCTTCGGATTATTGTCCGAAGCGGAGCCAGCCTTTCTCACATCCGCGCTGACAGCCGCCAGCGCAGCCGGGTTCGGTTTGAAAGGTCTCGCTTTGCGGACGGAACACGATCCTGTTCAAATCCTGTGGGAACGCGGCGAACACTTGCAGCACAAGGTTGAAAAGCCGGACGTTGAAACTGTCCGCAAAGCGCTGAAAGAATATTTGAGCGAGCGCGGCGAACCAGCCACTTATTTACATGTTCACGCTGCGGGGTTGATCGCCCTGGCTGAATTCCATGCACTGAAGCAGGTCGATCAGGAATTCGATGAAGCACTGCGGAGCACGCAGACGATGATCGAATCCGCATTGAAGGACGATGCGGGCTTTATTCATTACTCGAGCGGTGAAAGCGTGGATACGGGGTTGTGGGGATTATCGCGTAGTAACGACTTACCCGCAGGGCTTAGTCGTTACTACGAATCGCTTTCCGATCGGGTTGAAATGGCTGTGGTCAATTTCCTGCAGAAGAAACCCGAAAGCATCTATCTCGAAATCGAAGATGATCTGTATCCGCGTTTGCCCGGCTTGCTGACGCCGTCCAAAGCATTGATCTATGCAGCGCTGGCTTCGTATGCCGAGAAGGTCAGCGTCAATTGGAAACTGCGCGCGGAAGATGTCGCGTCTGCGCGGCGGGCGGAATTGAACAAGATCGATGAATTGATCAGGGCCATCGGCACGCGCTTGAAATATAAAGTTAGGCAGGAAGAAAAACTCCTGATCTGGGAAGAGAACGGCAAACTGGTGCGCGTGTTTTATCTGTCAGCGTCTGCCCTGATCGGGCGCGCCCTGGCAGAAACGCCGTATCCTCCGGAGCAAACGGCGCTGGTCATCCCCGGCGGACGCGCGGCTCTGGTCACTTACAAGGCGCAACGCGATCCGGCCTTCGCGGAGCGGTTGAAAGCTTATCGGCTGATAAAATATCGTTTGGTGCGCGCACTGTCCGAGCTCCCGATCTTGACACGCGAAACGTTCGAAGAGCAGATCGCCAGGGACCCGGTCGAACAGTCAACGGGCCAAATGATGATGTTTTGACGCCCGCCCCATCGAACGACGGATGTAACACATCAGCAAATTTTGTTTTAGAATCAGCGTATGCGAAAAAAACTTCTGACAGTTCTATGGGCGGCCTTGTTTTTAAGCGGATGTATCACCATCTCAGGTGCAAACGCGTCCCCCACTGCGCCTCTTTTCGTGACCTCGACACTGCCGCCGACAAACACGCCGCCTGCCTCACTGACGCCGCCTCCGTCAACCTCTGCCCCGACCCTGGCAGTGACAGCCCAACCAAACTGCAAAGACAAAGCCATCCTTGTTCAAGATGTGACCATTGCCGACGGTACGAATGTGCCGCGCGGCAGCAAATTTACCAAGACATGGAAATTGCAGAACACCGGCACTTGTCCGTGGACGGGGTACACCGTTGCCTTCGTCTCTGGTGACCGCATGAGTTCGCCCGATAGTGCGCCCGTGCCGCCAACGCTGGCTGGAAAAACCGTCAACGTTTCGGTCGATCTGGTCGCTCCAACAACTGACGGTGCATACGCTGGATATTTTGAATTGCACGATGCAAAAGGACAGGTACTTCCCATCGGCATTGAGAAAACTTTCTGGGTCAAGATCGTAGTGGGCGCCGTCACGCCGACCCTGCCGCCCGGCACACTCGTCAGCGGGGGCACACCGGGCGTCGTTCCGAGCGGGCCGCCCAGTTGCAAGTATGTTGGCAGTCCGTCCTATCCGAGTGAAATCGCAAACCTGATCAACGCCGCGCGCACAAAGGCCGGACTCTCTGCGCTGACGATTGACTTTCAGTTGGCCGCCGCCGCGCAAGGTCACAGCACGGACATGGCCTGCTTTGGCTTGCTCAGTCACACTGGATCAAACGGTTCGACGCCATATCAGCGTGTCGTGGCCAGCGGCTATGGCGGCACGTTCCGCCAGGAAATTATTTATGCAAGCGGGTATCCGCAGGATGCGTTCAATTCGTGGATGAACGACCAGGTCCATCACGATGCGATCCTGGATCCAAGTGCCACCGAGATGGGCGTGGGTTATGCCTATGTCTCAGACAGTGCCTACGGCGGATATTACACTGTCGATTTTGGAGCAAGATAAAAAAACAAAGCGGGAGAAAATCCCGCTCTGTTTTACTTCCACAATTTTGCCAGCTCATTCAGTGATTTGTAATACGGCTCGATGCTTGGAATGAAATGCCGCTCGTCTTTCGCGTGCGGACCCAGACCGGACTGCCCCCACACGACTGCCTGACCGCCCGGCGCGAATCTCGCGCTCGTGCCGGGAAGTTTCCTCCCGATCCGCGGCTCGGAGCCTGAAGCCTGTTTGACCGCTT
>JAMDBC010000079.1 GCA_023484185.1 Chloroflexota bacterium
GGTTGGGAAAAAACCGGGGGCAAGGATATGTCCCTAGTGCAGATCAAGGGGACGGGCACCTGATGGGTGAGCAGAATGGTCAGAAGACAGGTCAGGTATCCGACTGCTATATTGAGCGGTAATCGCCTGACTGACCGAAAGAGTGGGGCAGGGCTAAGTACAACCACGGATGTTTCTTAGAACCTGTTATGAACTTTTGGACATGGTAAACTCAAAGAAAGGAAATAATATGTTCCCCGCCACTGCCCAAGCCGCGCCTAACATCGCTTTGGCGATGTAATCGCAAAGGAACGCAATATTTGGTGTCAGCCAGGTTGGTAATGCCCATATATGGGAGATTCCAAGGTACCAATGACTCAAACAACTATGCCCCCTGTTACCAAGGGGTATAGTTGTTCATATTCGGCTTTTCATAACCGACTCATTGTCTCGCTTGTTGGCGTGACTATGTCCCATTTTACCCATCATGAAAAAATGTGCGGGCGGGCACAGTAAAAGTAGGACAAAATAGACGGCCGTGTTCACAGGAATTTTGAAGAAGAAAATCGCGGACAACCCAAATTAGGAAGCAAACAGCAAAGCAACATGATCCAGGTGTGACGTTTATTCATGAAAGCTCCTTTTAACCAGTTCGTTTGAAGGGCGGAAGCGTGACGAACAAATTTCCGTTTTCGATTTTGGTGGCAAATTCATCCGGCGGACGCGGCGGTGGGCCGCTTACAATATACCCCAATGTATCAAAATGACCGTCGTGACATGGGCAAATGAAATTTTCGATTTCCGGATGCCAGGTTGTCCGGCAGCCCAAATGCGCGCAAATATCAGAAAAGACCCTCACTTCACTTTTACTCTTTTGCACAATATGCAAACCGTAATTGGTCGTGGCTCGCTCCCAGCCATTGACTTTGGTACACGTGAAGTCAAATCGTGTCGGGACTCCAATCGGATAATTTTCAAGCGGACCCAGCGAAATCACCGCGTCATCCTCCGTTCGAGCCTGAGTCGCGGGCGAAAGCAGAGCCACCGAAGGGATCCCGACCAAAACCCCGATCAGACCGCCGATTCCTGCTGTAACAGCTTTGATGAAATCGCGGCGACCCATTAGATTTTTGTTCGTGCTGGACATGAAGACCTTCTTTTCCCATCTTAATCTCTAAAGGTACACACATCTTGCGCCAGATGGCGGTTGAAGGCAATAGGCAATTTTGCTTACATATTAATAAGTAAAGTAGCCCTGAATATTTATTGAAGGAATCCCTAAAATATCATCATCCAAGCCGAGGCGCTTTATGAATAATCTCTCCCCATTTCTTACCCTGAATTGTTCCTGTAACGAGGCTCTGCAATGGACAAGTCAAAACCTGACGCAGAATGGATTACGCGTCATGCAGACTTTTGATCTTCATAACGCGCGTCACGCGCTAAAGGATTGCCCCTGCCCACATCATGGGACAAGTGAATGCGATTGCCAGATGGTGGTTCTATTGGTCTATGGAAAGGCAGATGGACCGGTTACACTAATCCTGCATGGCTATGAGGGACAAACCTGGTTGTCACTGGCAAGTTCGCCACCACAACGCGTCAACCCAATAATTCAATCATCCATTGAACAGGCGCTTCAAATGAAATTCTCAGGATAACAGAGTATCATAAAGACATGACCAATATCACCATGACCAATCGTTCAGCAGCGCATATTTCTCCTGAAGAAAAGACAACGTCTCACTGGTTTGAATTTTTCGTTATTGTTTATGGCCTTTGGGTTTGGCTGCCATGGCTGGCGCCCATCTTCATGCACATTGGCTGGGATGGAGCAGGCAGGGTCATATATTTCATCTATTCTTACTTTTGTCATCAACTGCCAGAACGATCCTTTTTCTTCTTTGGTTCAAAGACTATGTACTCCCTGCCAGTGATCCAATCTGCATGGCAAAACACATTCAATCCGCTTATCCTGCGGCAATTCATTGGCAACTCTCAGATGGGCTGGAAGCTCGCCTGGTCCGACCGCATGGTTTCGTTCTATACAAGCATATGGCTGTCTGCATTGGTATGGCTGCCGTTGCGCCGCAGGATCAAACCATTGCCGTGGTGGGGTTTCGCTTTATTTTTGCTCCCAATTGCCCTGGATGGCGGCACACACATGATCAGTGACTTCGCTGGTATCGGACAGGGTTTTCGTTATACAAATCAATGGCTGGCGATATTGACGAACAATTCCCTGCCTGCGACCTTCTACGCAGGTGATGCGCTCGGTTCATTCAATTCTCTCATGCGCCTCATCACTGGGCTTTTGGCTGGAATTGGCATCGTCTGGTTTGCATTTCCCTATATGGAGGAATCCTTTGGTAAAAGCTAAAGCGAAGGTCAAAGTCCTTTTAGCGGACGACCACCACATCGTCCGCGCGGGGATTCGTCAACTGCTCGAAAGCGCAAAAGATATTCAAGTCATTGCCGAAGCGGGGGATGGTGAAGAGGCCCAATCCCTCATTCAAAAACATAAACCTGATGTCGCCGTGTTGGATATCCAGATGCCAAAAGCCGGCGGCATCGAAGTGACCCGCTGGGTACGTTCAAATTTACCCGAAGTCGGCGTGCTGATTCTGACAGCCTACGATGATGAACCTTATGTCATGGCTGTTTTGCAGGCGGGTGCAAATGGATACGTTCTTAAAACCGCAAAAACTGAAGAGCTAATTCAGGCAGTACGCGATGTTTATGAAGGCAAGTCTGCGCTCGATCCCGCCGTGACACAAAAATTGATGTCCAATCTTTTCAAGCGGTCTGAGAAGACTCCCGTTGAGCCGCTCACAGACCGCGAGCTCGATGTATTGCGTCTTGCCGCGAAAGGCTATACAAACAAATCCATTGGCGTGCAATTGAGTATCAGCGATCGCACCGTTCAGGGACATCTTGCTCACATTTTCGCAAAGTTACAAGCCACCAGCCGCACCGAGGCTGTCATGCGCGGCGTCTCCCTTGGCTGGATTCCACAAGGCACAGGCAATATCTCCGAAGAATGAAGAAACTGCGTGCTCCTTTTCTGCGCGACCTCACCGTGCAACTACTTGCCATCACAGTCTTGCCGCTTACACTGCTTTTATTACTGATCGCGTTTGGGAGCGTCTCGCTTCATCAACAGGATATGCGTGCCCTCGTTGGGGAGCGTGATGCGCGCGCTGTTCGATCTGCCGCTTCTGCGCTGGCATCTGAATTGCATCACCGTGCCGCGAGCATTAGCAATCTTGTCTCGCTGGTTGAATTATCAAATAACATAACCTCCATATCAACCACAAGCGATCTTGCTTCTGACTTCGACGGCGGATTTGCTTATCTGGATCTGGATGGACAACTTATCACAAGCAATCTTCCTTCTGGACCTTGGGATGTAATCACTCAAAATAAGATTCATCTCGCCTCTTCCTCCGACCCGAAGCCTGTTTTCTCCGCCCCATTTCTTGATCCACGCTCAAACCGGCTCTTCGTCATTGTCTCGCAATTTGCCGCCTCTCGAAACATCATCGTAGCAGGCGCGTTTTATCCTGAGACTCTTGCACGAGAGACTCTCTCGACTTCGTATCCTGACAGT
>JAMDBC010000030.1:0-1188 GCA_023484185.1 Chloroflexota bacterium
AAAGATTTCCGCCTTCGCCCACGTTCTGGTCATAGCCTTTTTCGAGCGTCAGAATGAAATCATGCGCGCCGGCGATTCTTGCGGCTTCTTCCACGTCCGCGTCGCTGGCCTTCAACTGACCGTAGCGGATATTCTCGCGCACGGTGCCGGAAAACAAATGCGGTGTTTGCAAAACGATGCCGATGCGCGAGTGGATCGACTCCAACGTGTAATCAGTGTAATCGCGGCCGTTGATGCGGATCAGTCCCTCGGTCGGTTCGTAGAAGCGGCAGAGTAGATTCACGATCGTTGATTTGCCGCCGCCGGTCGGTCCGACCAGAGCGATAGTCTTGCCAGCCTGCACCTTGAGCGAAAAATCCGTCAGCACGGATTTGCGGTCTTCGTAATAAAAGTGGACGCGGTCGAATTCGATCTCGCCTAACAAGGTTTCGGCTTCGACGGCTCCGGGTCTGTCGTGGACGTCAGGCGGGGTGTCGGCCAACTTGAATATTCTCTCCGCTGACGCAATGGAGTGCTGCATTTCTGCGTACACGCGCGCAAGATCCTGTATCGGCCACATCATAAACGTGAGGTACGAGACGAAAGCCTGAATGCCGCCGATGGTCATCGTCCCAACCTGGATTTGAATGCCGCCGTACCAGATGATGGCGCCCAGTGCCAGCGCGGCGATGATCTGCACGGTGGGGAGGAAGAGCGCCGAGAGCCAGGCGGCACGATAGGATGCGTGATACATGTCGCCGGTCAGTTCCTGAAATTCGCGCAGGTTTTCGTCTTCGCGTCCCAGCGCCTTGACCACGCGCACGCCCTGAATGTTTTCGTTGTATGCGCCGGTGATCTTGCTATTAGCGCGGCGGCTGTTGCGGAACTCCACCAAAATGCGCTTGCGGAATTGCACGGCGATGATCATCATGATCGGCAGGATGACCATTACGATCAAGGCCAACTGCCAGTTGATGATAGCCATGAAGATGGTGGAACTCACGATGTTCATGAAAGCCCAGGTGGTATCCACCAGGCCCCAGGTCATCAGGTCGGCCACGCGTCCGGTATCAGATGTGACGCGCGCGATCAATCGTCCGACCGCGTTCTGCGCGTAATACGAAAGCGACAGTTCCTGCAAATGGTTGAAGAGCATCCGCCGCAGGTCGTATTGAATGCGCTCACCCAGCACGCCATTGCGTCAGCGGA
>JAMDBC010000030.1:1205-3573 GCA_023484185.1 Chloroflexota bacterium
TCGAGTTCAAGTAAATCTTCTGACATTGGTAATTCTCCATAGATGGTGACGAAGGAAGAAAAGGATGAATTATGAAGGATGAAGGATGAACGTTGCCATCCAAAACATCTCCTGTTTTTTGATCATCCTTTTCTTTATTTTTGTCACAATGGTTGTAAAGATCGCCAGCAGTTCATTTGTTTCTTTGCGAAGCGGCTCTATTTTTAGGGCGGGTACGATCCCGCCTTTTGTAAGCAACTCCAGCCAGTAATCGGTTTCATCCAATTCCTGCAATGCGTTCACAAACTTGTTGACGATGTCGGCATCCGATTTTGCGCGATGCCCTTCACGGTAATGTGCGCCGATGGAAGTGCCGGATCGCAAAACCTGTTTCCCAATCACCTGGGCTTCGGTTATCTTTGGCAGGCTTGTATAAAGTCGGATGATTTTCAACGCAAAATCACTTGTTCGTGTTCGCAGGTCTTGAGGAGCATCGTTTTCCATGTTATTCATCCTTCATCCTTCAGCCTTTAGTATCTCTTCTTCCAACTCTTCATCGATGCGAGTCTGGATATCGTAGATGCGGCGATAGATTCCGCCGGTTTGAGAAAGCAATTCCTCATGTGTTCCCTCTTGAGCAACTTCACCTTTATCCAAAACAAGGATCAAGTCGGCGATCATCACGGACTGGATGCGATGCGCGATGATGAATGTGGTGCGCTTTGTCATCAAGCCGTTCAAGGCTGCGCGGATTCTTGAGCAGAGTGCGCGCAATCGAAACGCGCTGTTTCTGCCCGCCGCTCAGCGTCACGCCTTTCTCGCCGACCAGCGTGTTATAACCGTCGGGAAAGGTCAAAATCACGTCATGCACGGCGGCGGCTTTGGCGGCGCGCTCGATCTCTTCCTGCGACACACTGCGTCCAACACCATACGTGATGTTGTCACGGATCGAACGACTGAACAGGAACGGCTCCTGCTGCACGATCCCCATCTGGTCTCGCAAATACTGGCGCGGATAATCCTTCAACTCGACGCCATCCAGCAGAATGTGTCCGCCAGTGTATTCATGAAAACGCGGCAGGAGATTGACCAGCGAAGTTTTTCCCGAACCAGTTGAACCAAGCAACGCGATGGCTTGTCCTGGCCGGACGTGGAACGAGATATTCTTCAACACTTCCGACTCGCCATCTTGGTATTGGAAAGAAACATCCTGAAACTCCAGTTCGCCTCTTGCTGGACCCGTCGGCTGGACGCGGCCTTCGGTGAGCGGTTCGCGTGCCTGTTTGGCGATCTCCATTAAGCGGCCATATGAAACCAATCCGGTCGAAGTCTGGACGATCATGCGTCCCAGATTGCGGATCGGCCAGATCAGCCACACGACCAGGCCAACGTAAGCGATGTACGTGCCGAGCGAGATCTCATGGTTGATGACCATGAAAGCCGCGAAGACGAATCCGCCCAGCATTTGGAAGCCGAGCACCACGTCAGACAAAGGCCAGAACAGCGAGTGCATGATCAGGAGCAGGCGTCCCTTGATGAACTTGCCCCAGTTATCTTTTTCAAATTTATTCTTCTCGTAATCCTGCCGCGCAAAAGCCTTGACCACGCGCACGCCGGTCAGGTTTTCCTGCAATGTGGTGGAGAGAATGGCCTCCTGCGCCTGATAGTCTTCGTATCGCCTGGTCACTCTCTTGAAGAACCACATCGAAGCCCAAAGCATGAACGGGATCACGATCACTGAGATCAATCCAAGCTTCACGTTCAACATCAGAATGGCGATCCAGTTGATGACGAATAGCAGGATGATGCGTCCGATGCCGATGGCTTCCTCGCTAAAGAAGCGGCGCAGCGCGTCCACATCGGAGGTGACGCGTTCGATCAAGTCACCGGTCGGCGTGGTGGCATGGTAGGAGAAGCTCAACCGCTGGATATGGTCGAAGAGAAAATCTCTCAGGCGCCGCGTAATGCCTTCAGCGGTGTAGGCCGCCAATCGTCCGGAAAGAAACGCAAATCCGCCTTCGAAGGCCGCCAGACAGACGAATCCAAGCCCGATCCAGAGCAGGGTCTCGGTCAACGTCCCGGTGTATTTCCCCTGCGTCAAAACATCATCCGCAAAATAGCGAAGCAGCAAATAGGTGAGCGTTTTGGCCAGCGCGGAGATCGCGAGTGCGGATGCCGCCGCGATATATGGAACGCGGAAGTCGCGCATCATGCGCCACAAGCCAGCAATCCGGTTTTTGTTGAGCGCTAGACGAAAGTCAAAGGTGGGTGTGGGTGTAATAGTTGTCATGATGTTTTTCCTTGCTACAGATGAGAACAGACAATAAAAAAGCCACGGTGCGGAAGCGCAACCGTGGCCGAAATCCAAAAGAAGGATAGCGGGACCTAG
>JAMDBC010000088.1 GCA_023484185.1 Chloroflexota bacterium
AGTGAGGCAATTTTAGCACAGGGCGAAAAAGGATATGTGATGTTGATGTCGGTTGGTCAAGATGCCGTTCTGACTGCTCTCGCCCGCGAACAGGCCAAACTCGGACTTATCTTTTTGGATATGCGTCGAGCCGCCGAAGATCTTACAAAATTGATCTAGTGGAGATTGCATGAGTCCTCTTCAAAAATCTGGCCTGTATTATCCCAATAAATTTGGCTTGATCATTATCAAGTCGCTTGAGGAAGTTATGGGCAGGAATGGTTTGAATGCCATTCTTAACCTTGCCGGTTTAAAGAACTACGTTGAAAATTATCCCCCCGATAATCTCGAAAAAAGCTTAGACTTTGTCGAGCTGTCCGCGATTGGCACCGGGCTGGAAGAAATGTATGGTCCGCGCGGCGGGCGCGGCCTTGCGCTGCGTGCCGGGCGCGCAACTTTTTCCGATGCACTGAAAAATTTTGGCGCTCTGGCCGGTGTGGCCGACCTGGCGTTCGTGGTTCTCCCGCTTCATGCCAAACTGCGGATCGGTCTGCCTTCAATGGCGAAGATCTTTAGTCAGTTGAGCGACCAGCACAGCACGTTCGAAGAAAAAGATAATGAATATATTTTCACCATTCATAAGTGCCCCTGTTGTTGGGGACGTCACGATGCCGACAAACCCGTTTGCTTCATCGCGACCGGCCTTCTACAGGAAGGACTCAAGTGGATCTCGGGCGGTAATGAATTCCGCGTGAATGAGTCCAAGTGCGTGGCAGTTGGTGATGATGTCTGCGAATTTGTCATCCAAAAAGAACCCATTTCATAGCGGGGTGGTTGTGGCAGACGCCAAATCGAAGATCCTGATCGGTGAAGATGATCTCGACGTAGCTGAAATACCCCCCGTTTCGGGTCGCTTCGCCAGCGCCGAGCAGCTCAAAGTCGAGTTGCTGAGACGGAAACGTTAGGAGTTTGTTTGCGCATCGCAGTTGTCATCCCAACTTATAACGAAGCGGAGAACCTGCCCAAACTGGTCTCCGCTTTATTTACGCTTCCGCTCGACCTTCATCTTTTGATCGTGGACGACAACAGTCCCGACGGAACCGGCCGCATTGCAGACGAATTAGCGATGAAGGATTCGCGCGTGCGAGTTCTTCACCGTGCAGGGAAGCTGGGATTGCGCTCCGCATATCTCGAAGGCTTCCGCCTCGTTCTGGACGATGGGGCGGATGCCGTTCTGCAAATGGACGCCGACTTTTCGCATGATCCCGCCAAAATTCCCGCCATGGCCGAGCTTCTTAAATCTTATGATATCGTGCTTGGTTCACGTTACATCAAAGGCGGCTCGGTGGATGAGCAGTGGCCGCTCTGGCGTAAACAGCTTTCCGCATTTGGAAACTTTTACGCCCGCACAATTTTGGGCATGCCCCTGCATGATGTGACCACCGGTTTTCGTCTCTGGCGGCGTGCGACTCTTTTGGGCATGCCATTCAATCGTATCCAATCCAGCGGTTATATTTTTCTGGTAGAGATGGCCTATCTCGCTCACTGCCTCGAATACAAAATTGGAGAAGTTCCCATCTATTTCGCCGACCGCCGCTGGGGCAAATCCAAGATGTCATTCAAGATACAAGCTGAGGCCGCCATGCGGGTTTGGTCTGTCTGGTGGAATTATCGCGATCTGCGGCGCAAAGGCCGGGCCGCACGCGTGGGATAAAGCATCGCCTGCGGTTTTGATTTTGTTTCACTCAGGGCGGTTATAATTGTCTTCATGCCAACCAAGTTAACTCATCTCGATGAAAGCGGACGCGTTCACATGGTGGACGTCGGCCCCAAACCGGATACCGAGCGCATTGCGGTAGCTCGCGGCGAAGTCCACATGAAGAAAGAGACGTTTGACCTGATCCGCGCTGGACAGATCAAAAAAGGCGACGTGTTGACAATTGCCCAGATCGCGGGTATCACCGCATCCAAGCGGACCTCTGACCTGATCCCGTTGTGTCATCCTTTGCCGCTCACCCAAGTCGACGTAACCCTCGCGCTCGACGAATCTTTGCCCGGCATCATCATTACGGCCACGACAAAGACTACCGGCAAAACCGGCGTCGAGATGGAAGCCCTAACCGCCGTCTCAGTCGCGGCGCTGACGATTTATGATATGGCCAAAGCCGCCGAGAAGACCATGCGCATCCAGAATATTCGCTTGGTCGAAAAGCATGGCGGTCGAAGCGGTGACGTAGTGAATGAATAAAAATTTTTGAGGTTTGAAATGTCCGTGAAAATCCTATTCTTTGCCAACCTGCGCGACCGCGCTGGGACAAAATCTCTTGAGCTCGAAATCTCGGAAGGCACAACTGTGCAGGGATTGAAAGATCAGATCGCGCGCGATTATCCAAATCTCAAACAATCCATGCAAGCTGTATTGATCTCTATCAATCGCGAATATGCTTTTGACGAAGCAGTCGTCGCGGACGGCTCGGAAGTTGCCATGTTCCCGCCGGTCAGCGGGGGATGATAAACCTTCAACATGCAACCTTCAAACCTTCCAACGGTTTTCTCCATCACCGAAGACGAGATTGATCTCAACGATCTGCTCGCAAAGATCACGCTGACCTCAACAGGAGCAGCCGCAATCTTTACCGGCATAGTGCGCGGAGTTACAGCGCGCGAAAACCCGCACGAAACTGCCTATCTCGAATACGAAGCCTATGTCCCGATGGCCGAAGCCAAAATGAAGCAAGTCGCCGACGAGATCCGTGTCAGGTGGCCGGTCATCGAAGGCATTGCCATTGTCCAGCGCATCGGTAAACTTTATCCAAAGACGCCAACCGTGCTTATCGCCTGCACTGCCGCTCATCGCGATACCGGTGTCTTCGACGCTGCGCGTTATGGCATTGATCGCCTGAAGGAAATCGTTCCGGTCTGGAAGAAAGAAGTCAGCCCCGACGGTGAATCCTGGGTCGAAGGCGATTACATTCCGAAGCCGGGGGAATAAAAATGACGCTGATCCGTCCCGCTGTTCCGAATGATGTGGACGCTATTGCTCGCGTCCATATCGATTCATGGCTGACTACGTATCGCGGCTTAATACCTGATGCAGTGTTGGATAATCTTTCTTTTGAACGCCGCAGGGATTGGTGGCAAGGCATCGTGAGTGGACTACAGAAAATTGATGTAGTGGTTGTGGATGATGATGGACAGGTTGCCGGCTTTGCCTATTTTGGTGCTGAGCGCGAGAATGATCCGGTTTATCGCGGCGAGTTATACGCCATTTATCTTCTCAAAGATTACCAACGAAAAGGGCATGGTCGTTTGCTCATCAAAGCGACTGCCAATGGTTTGCTCGCACGTGGTTTGAACAATATGATCGTATGGGTGTTATCTACGAATCCTGCCTGTCGTTTCTACGAAAAACTCGGGGGCGTCTACCTGCGCGACAAGCCCGAACAATTTGGCGAAGTATCTTTGCAGGAATCCGCTTATGGTTGGAGTGACATTCATCCGCTTGCGGAGATGAAATAATGCCATTTCCTTTGGAAACAGAACGTCTTATTATCCGTCCCTTCCGTGACGCGGATGTTGATTCTTTTCTCGCCTATCGCAACGACCCTGAAGTCGCCAGGTATCAAGGCTGGGGTTTTCCGTATTCTCGCGAGAAAGCGGTCGAATTCATTGCCCAGATAAAAACAGTAAGCCCCGTTGCAGTTGGCATAAATTATCAAGCCGCCATCGAGGACAAGGAAACAGGCGAATTGGTTGGTGATCTTTTCTATCTGCTGGGACAGGGCGATTCCCCACAAGCCCGCGTTGGATATACTTTGTCACGCTTGCATTGGAAAAAAGGATATGCGAGTGAAGCGACAGCGCGCCTGCTGGATTTCTTTTTTTCTGAACTTGCTGTTCATCGTGTGGTTGCAGATTGCGATACAGAGAATACGGCATCTGTTCGGTTGTTGGAACGGCTCGGTTTTCGGCGTGAAGCCCATTTCATCGAGAGTTTCTGGATGGGGAATTATTGGGGCGACGAATACTATTACGGCATTCTCGAGCGCGAGTGGAAAAAATGAAAATTGCCTGCACGAATTGCGGACAGAAATATCCGGATAGCGGCATGCCGTATCAATGTCCAAATTGCGGCGGATTATTTGACTTGGCCGCGCCTTTGACCTTCAACCTTCCACCTTCAACATCCAACCGTCCTGGCATCTGGCGCTACGCCTCTTCCTTTGACCTTGATGTGGCTCCCGTTTCATTGGGCGAAGGCAACACTCCGCTCGTTCCCGCTAAAGCTTTTGGCCGCGAAGTTTTTTTCAAATGCGAATATTCCAATCCAAGCGGGTCATTCAAAGATCGCGGCTCGGCGACTCTGGTGGCGGCCATGCAAGCGCGCGGCGTGACCGAAGCCATCGAAGATTCTTCTGGTAACGCAGGCGCATCCTTCGCGGCGTACGCGGCGCGTGCGGGAATCAAAGCGCGCGTGTTTGTGCCTGAATCTGCTTCGGGGCCAAAGCGACTACAAATCGAAATGTATGGCGCAGAATTGATACCTGTGCCTGGTCCGCGTGCAAACGCGTCGGAAGCGGTTCGCAAGGCTGCCGAGGCTGGAATGATTTATGCCAGTCATGCTTATTTGCCATTCAACATTCCCGGCTATGCCACTTGCGCGTACGAAATTGTCGAGCAGCTCGGACGCGCTCCCGGCGCGGTCATCATTCCCGCCGGTCAGGGCGGACTCGTGCTTGGCATGGGGCGCGGCTTTGAAGCAATGTTGAATGCCGACATGGTCGAAAATATGCCGATGCTGGTCGGCGTGCAGGCCAGCGCCTGCCAGCCGCTGGTTGCGCTTTGGAACCATGGTACGATGGACGGCGTCAGCGATAACCAGACAGTGGCGGAAGGCGTGCGCGGGCGTTCGTTGCGGGCAAAGGCTGTCGTTGAGATGACGCGTCGAAGCGGCGGCCGCTTTATGTCCGTGGATGAAGCGTTTATCCTATCCGGGCGTGACGCATTAGCGCGTCTGGGGTTTTATGTAGAGCCTACGTCGGCGCTCGTCTGGCACGCGTTGGAGGAAAATATTCTAAGTTTGCCCGATCCGGTTGTGGTTGTGCTGACCGGTTCAGGTTTGAAATCGTTGAGCGAATAACGGAGGTTTTATGGAACGCATTGTTATCACGGGCATGGGCACGGTCAACCCGCTGGGCTTGAATGTGGCCGAGACGTGGAAAAATGTGACCAACGGCGTTTCGGGTGTGGCGCCCATCGCGCAGTTCGACGCCAGCAATTTACAGGTGCAGATTGCCTGTGAACTGAAAGGCTTTGAGCCGGATAAATTTATGGACGCCAAGGAGTCCCGTCGCCGTGATCGTTTTGAACAGATGGCGACCGCAGCCGCGAATGAGGCTCTGAGAAATTCGGGCTTGGAAATCACAGATTCCAACACAGCTCGCACCGGTGTGATCATTTCTTCTGCGATTGGAGGATTGAAATCTTTTCAGGATGCGGTTATCACGGATGTGACCGAAGGGCCGCGGCGCGTCAGCCCGTTTTTGATCCCGATGCTGATGTCGAATGGCGGCGCAGGCATTGTGGCGATCGATCATGGCATTAAAGGTCCGTGCTTCTCTGTTGCATCGGCCTGCGCTTCTGGCGCGGACGGAATTGGCATGGCTTTCATGATGCTGCGCGCCGGGATGATCGATGCTTGTTTGGCGGGCGCATCCGAGTCTACGGTGGCGCATATCGGCGTGGCGGCCTTTGACCGCATCGGCGCCATGTCGCGCCACAATGAGGATTATTCGATGACTCCCCAGCCGTTCGATAGGAATCGCGATGGGCTGGTGATGGGCGAGGGCGCGGCCGTGCTGGCGCTCGAGAGCGAGTCGCACGCCAAAGCGCGCGGTGCGAATATTCTGGCGGAGTTGGCTGGTTATGGGTCAACTGCCGACGCGTATCACGTTACGGCTCCGCAGGAATTCGGGGAGGGCGGCGCGGCGGCCATTCGTCAGGCTTTGTATTCGGCGCAGGCCAACGCAGACGATGTGGGTTACATCAGCGCTCACGGCACGGGAACACAATTGAATGATCAATCAGAGACGCGCGCGGTCAAGGCGGCCTTTGGCGCAGATCTTGCTCATAAAATCCCGATCTCCTCGACCAAGTCCATGACCGGGCATATGATGGGCGCGACCGGCGCGCTGGAAGTTATCTTCTGTGTGCAGGCGGTGCGCGAAGGACTGCTTCCACCCACCATTCATTACGAAACGCCCGACCCCGAATGTGATCTGGACTACATTCCGAACAAGGCGCGTGAGAAAAAGGTCACTATGGCGATCAGCAATGCTTTTGGATTTGGCGGTCACAACGCTGTACTGGCGGTGAGGAAATACCAGTAGGCAGTGGTCAGTAATCAGTTGTCAGTTGTCAGTAAACAGTTTCTAGCCACCTGACAGTTTCATCAGCATGGTGGTCGAGTAGCCCCGAGTGCAGTTCGAGGGGCGTATCGAGACCATATTTACGGGAATTTTCGGTTTTCAGTTGCGGGCTTGTGAAAGCAGAATTTGCGTGCTATAATCCGCCGTCGCTTAAAAAAGAATATATTTTCATATCGTAAGGAAGAATGGCAATGACAGACATGATAAAGGCCGTTGAGGCCAAGAAGAACGAGAATATCCCTGAACTGCGCTCCGGTGATTCTGTTAATGTGCATGTCAAGATCAAAGAAGGCGATCGCGAGCGCATTCAGGAATTCAAGGGCATCGTCATCCGCTTGCGCAAGGGAGGTAACGATGCGAACATTACCGTCCGCCGTATGGCTTCCAACGGCATCGGTGTCGAACGCACTTTCCTGCTCCGTTCGCCGCGCATTGACAAGGTGGTGGTCGAACGCCACAATCAGGTGAACCGCGCGCAGCTCTACTTTATGCGCGGCCGCACGGGCAAGTCGGCCCGACTCAAACAGAAATTCGACTAGACTCAAAAGTCAAAGGGCGCAGGCAACTGCGCCCTTTGACTTTAGCAGGTGACCATGCAACCCATTATCGGAATCACCACAACCGAAGGCAAGAATATTCACGGTTTTTCCACAACTAACTTGATGCAATCATACAGCAAGGCTGTTATGCAGGCGGGCGGTGTGCCGGTTTTGATTCCGATAATGGGTTGCATGAGCGGATGGGATGCGCTCTATTCCCGGCTCGATGGGCTGCTTTTCGCCGGCGGCGGGGACATTTCTCTTGAGTATTTTGCAGGCGAAGCGCATCCCCGCATCGATGAAGTGGATCCGTTGCGGGACGTCATTGAAATGAACTTGATCCAAGCCGCAGCCGCAGACGGAAAACCCTTCCTCGGCATCTGCCGCGGAGTGCAGGCTGTCAACGTGGCGTTGGGCGGAACGCTTTATACGCACATTCCTGACCAATTACCAAACGCGCTCGATCATTCATATCCCGGCAACATGTTTACCGTGTTGGTGCATGAAGTCAAGATCGAAGAAGGCACGCACATCGCAGAAGTATTGGGAGAGCCGATTGTCAAGGTCAACAGTTTGCATCATCAGGGTTTGAAAGACATCGCGCCGAGTCTGCGCGTCACCGGCCACGCTCCGGATGGATTGGTGGAAGCTGTCGAATTGCCCAACCATCCATTTGGCATCGCCGTTCAATGGCATCCCGAATGGTTGACGGATCAACAACCAACAAGAAATTTGTTCAGGAAATTTGTAGAAGCGGCGGGGAAATAAATTTTACAAATAAACCGCGAATTGGGCGCTTTACATTTTGCATGTTTACGTTTTATCATTTTTTATGCCCTCGCAACAAAATCCCCTCGATGTATTTGACTCGGGCGTCGGCGGACTTTCCGCCGAAAGTGCGTGCGATATTCTACAATTTTTCCCAGTCTTCGCGTGAGATGCCCGCCTGTTTTAAAATCCTGGAAAGCAAGTCTTTGCCAGTTTCTCCCTGATGCGGGTTTGGCAATGTTAACCGCAAATTCTCCCTCACCATAAATTCATGTTTACCGCCTGCATGAGGCCCGTCAAAGCCAGCTTGTTTCAAGGCGCGTATCAAATCTTTGCGCTTGATTGAACCAAATAGGGGCATTAATGCGCCTCAACGGGCGTAAGGTTAATTCCTGCAACAACGGGCAGTTCGTGTCCCATACGCAGGCCTAGTACAAGCCAGTCTTCCAGTGCGCTCTGCAATTCCTCCCGGCAGGCATCTAGTGAATCCGCATTTGCCCATACTCCCTGAAAGCCGGGGATTTCACCGTAATAGGTGTGATCCTCAAGGATTTCATATTTTGCCAGCAACATCGCGGCATGAATGTATGAAGTTAACATTTTGTTTTCCTTTCACGATTCATAATATATTATACTTTCCCTATGCTATCACATGCAAACTCATCCATCGGTGTATTTGACTCCGGCGTCGGCGGACTTTCCGTACTGCGCGCCATTCGTGAGCTGATGCCCGAAGAGTCGGTCATTTATTTTGGCGATCAAAGGCATGTGCCATACGGGCCGCGTCCGATGAAGCAGATCCAAAACTTCTCGGAGGGGATTGTGAAAGGAAAACAAAATGTTGCAAATCTTTCCACCACCGCCGCGGCTTTGAAATTTCTGCGCGAAACATTTCCAAATATTTCCTTCGTCGGCATGGAACCGGCCGTTAAGCCTGCCGCCGAGTGGACGGAATCCGGTGTGGTCGGAGTCTTGGCAACACCTGCAACGTTTCAGGGCGCGTTGTACGCGTCGGTGGTGGAAAGATTTGCAACAGGCGTAGAGTTGTTGCAAAGCACGTGTTTGGGATTGGTACAGCAAATCGAGAAGGGCGATCTGGATGGGCCGGAGACGCGTCATATTTTGGAAGATGCGCTTCATCCGATGCTTGCGCAAAATATTGACACAGTGGTTTTGGGCTGTACCCACTATCCGTTTGTGATCCCGCTTATTGAGCGGATCGTGGGGGACAAGGTGCGGGTGATTGACCCGGCTCCCTCGGTGGCGAGGCAGGCCAAACGTCTGCTTGAAGCGGATGGCTTGAAGCTCCCGGCGGGGACGCGTGGAGATGTCCGCTATTTTACGTCTGGCCCGGCGGACGCGATGCAAAGCCTGTTGCTAAAGTTGCTGGGGAAAGGTGGAAATGTTCAATCTGTGACGTGGCTGGATGATCATACGGTTATGTTGTGATGCGGACGCCCATTTGCTCCATGTCTTTGAAAAGACGATCCGGCTCGGCCAGATGTCCCATCATGTGCAGGCCGGGACGCCGAGCCTCATTATATTGCATTATGAACGCGACGACGGGAATCGCGGTGAACTCGTAACCGTCCTCATGTTCGCTTCTCACACGGACCTCGAGCGGGCGTCCGTTTAATTGGCCTTTGGCTTCGACTGCCAGCACCACGCGATAAGGAGGCTTCGGAAGTTTGGTCATGATCCACCACATGAGTTTGCCCATCGGCCTGAGTCCGCGTTTGGGCGCGATCTTCAAGCCGAGCAAAACGATCATGGTCAGTGAATCCGCCAGCCAGCCTCCACCTGCCATGTAGAAGCCGACATTTTTCAAGGATGGATACATTTCCGGCAGGGCGCGCAACTCTTCAAAAAACATGGAATAACAATCGCGTTTGCCGATGCCTTCGCCGAAATCGAATTTGCAAATATCGTAGGAAGTTGATTTTGTCCACGCGCCGTTTTTGTAAACTTGAGTTTGGTAATCAATGAAACTTTCCATTAATTCATCCACGGCATCGGTGTAAGGCATGGATGTGCCGACGTTCAAATAACCGGCAGTCGAGGCGGACTCAATGCTGTCCATTTTGGATGCGGCATAACGGATCAGCGCAGCAGGCAGGCCGGGATGGAATCCTGCTTCGGTGATAAAACATAATTTTTTGTCTTGCATTTCTTTTGCATGAGCATTCAAGATTTTTATTTTCTCGGGCGAGAATTGCACATCGAGATAATCCACGCCTGCGTCGAGTGCGGCGCGGATAACTGTTTCGGTGTGGTGAGTCGTCGGCGCGGCGACCAGCAAAAAGTCCACGCCCTGAAGTGCATTTTTCAGGCTGACAGAATCCGACGCATCCACTTGTCGGGCTGTGGCGCGTGAATCGTGAAGTCCATCCACGAGAGTCTGCGCTTTGTCGAGATGTCGTCCGGCAATGACGATTTGATATTTTGTTTGCGCAAGTAAATGTTTGGCGAGTAATCTGCCAGTGTAGCCATATCCGCCGAGAATCAAGATGTTCACGTTACCCTCCCGCGATCAGGAAACGAAAGAACTTGCCGAGATCTTTTAGCTTCGGGAAAAATGCCGGGACTCGTTTGCGATATTCCTCGTAATTTGGAAAACGTTCGATCAATTCTTTTTCTTCAACGAGACGAATCCAGCCGGTCATGCCGAGCGGCATTAACGGCGCGATGATGAGCGCGTACCAATTGGCGTTGAGCAGACCGAGTCCGATGCCGATGCGAAGCACTCCCGCGTAGGTGGGATGGCGAAGGACGCTGTAAATATTTGAATCTATGAGGCGGCCTTCCTCTGGGAAATAAACATAAAGCAAGGCGAGATTGTCCGCACCGAAGGCGAAGATGGCGCGAAACCAAATCGCCGCGCCAACGATGATGAAAACCCAGCCTGCCCAGATCAGAACCATCTTCCACCAAACCACATCCGGAATTTCCGGGCCGGGCATGTAGCCATTATGAAAAACCGATGCAAGAATTATGCCGAGGCCGGGAATGGCAAAATGTGCAAAGGCATTGCGATAGGCCAGTTCGCCGTATTTTTGCTGGTAGATTTTTTTGCGTGAGAAGAATAGTGAGAGAATGAGAAAGCCGAGCGCCATGACCACGATCTCGCCGTCCGGCATCCATTCGGGGAAACCCCAGTCCACCCAGATGAAGAACAACGTAACCAGCGCGATCATTCCCAGCATTGTCAAACCGACGCGCGCTTCACCGCCCGGCGTCTGCAGATCAGGAACATGCTTGCGAAGTTGATCCATGCCTTTGAATTCCATCGTGCCCTCCAATGATTAGTATATGTCCCCAATGAGGAAAGTCAAGTGAGAAAAGTAATTTGGACCTTAGCGCTGCATCTGGTTGTTTTGAAACTTCTGCTATAGTCGATTTGTTGAATTACTTCTCTTTTTATTATCAATACGCGACCATAAAACAAAAGCGATTACTGTCCAAGCGAGTATACCTATCAAGCCTGATTCAGGTGACCATGCCGGATTTCCGATCCACCAGTCTGGTGCATTGTATTTTGTTATAAAAAACCAGCCAATCAAACTGAAACTTATATTCACGCCAAAATGAATTCCAAAAGGCAACCAAAGCAATTTTTTTGCTTTTAAATAACTAATGCACAGAGCAATGCCCATTATCAGAAAAGTAGTCATACCTATCAGTATTAATATTGGTGACAATTTTTCTTTTATCATTGCTGTGATATGCCCCAATCCCCAGAGCAAAGATGTTAGAAGTGATGTCGGCACAATGCCCGCCTTATGTTCCAGTGCTTGGAAGAAATAACCACGAAATATAAATTCTTCGATTGCCACTGTTAACGTCATTTGAATCAAGATTCGTAATAGGTATATTGGCAGATCGCCAATGGGTTCACCTCTTGGCGACAGAATGGTCCATCCACAAAGAATTTGTGCTACTTGAAGTGATATGGGAATTGCCAAACCAAAAAGCAGACCCCTTATCAGGCCGTTATACCAACCTTGATTGAATCGGAAGCCTAGATCCCGTAGAGAATGTCCATCGCTTTTCCACAACCAGATGGCAACCACAGGAAAAACAAAGAGATACGTGGCGGGAGATATCCACGAGATGGAGGGTAGCCCGATTGCAAGGGATACCGCGAAAAGGCCAAAAACATATAAAACGAAAGCTTTATTCACATCGTTATTTTCTATGACTGAAAAACTTTGTTATTTGTCTGCCGACACAACTTTCAAATCTTTTGCCTCAATCTCTATTCCCTTGAAATTCTCAAAGCTCAAATCACGGAACTCCAACCCTCGCGCCTCGCGGACCTTTTCAAACAAAGCAAAATATCCTGTGGGAATGGCGGCATCCCAATTCAAGCCAAGTTTTTCGGCGATGGGTTTAAGCGAAGCCAATTCGCCTTCGATCTCCACGAAATTTCCGTATGGCATTTCGTCGAGCATGATGTGCACGCCATCGAGTTCATACGTCGAGCGATATTTTTCGTAGATGAAAACCACCTGATAGCCAAGCGCTTCAATAAACTTTCGCGCCGAATCAAAATCGCTCACGGCAAATTCGATTTCGCGCCGGAGAATAACGCCGTCCCTCTTTCTCGATCCATCTTTATAAGTAAGACGGATTGCGTCGTCGCGTCGCAAACGCAGGACGCGTCCCTCGCGTTTGAAATTGCCGTTTGACGTATCGAATCGCAGGTTTGCTTCGTGTGTGCGTTGCTGAATCAAATGCGCCCCCAGATTGCGGAGGCGCTGTTCGATGTCCGCAAGACTGCAGATGTAAAATTTGGCTTCGATTTCCTGATCGTTCAGGTTCATTATTTGATTTACACCACGCTTAGCATGGTCTGCCTGATCTCGACAGATTCTCCAGCCTTGACTTTGATACGTTGGATGGTCCCGGCGCGTGGGGATTTCAGCTCGTTTTGCATCTTCATCGACTCCAGAATTGCCAACACCTGACCCTTTTCGACCTGCTGGCCTTCCTCGACGGTGACCGCCACGACCAATCCGGGCATGGGAGCCTTGAGATGGAATTCGCCTGTCGCTTCGGCTTTGCTCCCAAACGTGGATTTCAACCGGCGCTCGCGCTCATCTTCGACTTTGACCGGGTATTGGCGTCCGCGAAGAAGCACCTGCCAATCCTCTTCGCCCTCGTAAACGTAGGACTCGTAGGATCTTCCATCAATCAGCATGGAGTAAACCGGCTGGCCGCTGACCGATTCAAAATCCACCTGCATGATCTGGCCATTAATGTTAATGTGTTTTTCGTCAATAACTTCAATGGTGTATTCTTTACTGGCAACTGTGGTTACATATTTCATGTGCGACCAGCCTATCTGTGGATTCTTTCCCAGCGACCGACCCATTTCCAGTTGCTGGTGTCACGTTCGTTGCGCATGATGAATTGAGCGGAGCGTTGGGCAGCGTGATGGGCAGCCAATGTGGCAAAGACCGCCGCGATTTCCGGATGGTGCATTTCCTCGTCATGCTCGAGCTCGGGCATTGAAAAACGCTCCTCGACGAAGCGCGTGTCGTATTGTCCGGCCATGAAGCGGTGGCTGTCCATCATGGTTTGGTGGAAGGGGATGTTGGTGTGCACGCCAACGATGCGATATTCTTCGAGCGCGCGGCGCATCCGCAAAATAGCCTGACCGCGCGTCTCGCCCCACACGATCAATTTGGCGATCATCGGGTCGTAGAAGGGTGTAATCTCAAATCCGGGATAAACGCCCGTGTCCACGCGGATACCCGGGCCGGTTGGCAAAAGACTATGGGTGATAGTACCGGTCGAAGGCAGGAATCCGTTGTACGGGTCTTCAGCGTTGATGCGGCATTCGAGTGCATGTCCGCGCAGTACAACGTCTTCCTGTTTATAACTCAACTGGCGTCCACGCGCGATGCGGATCTGTTCGGCAACGATATCAACGCCTGTGACAAGTTCTGTTACGGGATGTTCCACCTGCAAACGGGTATTCATTTCAAGGAAATAAAAATTGCTGTCTTTATCAACCAAGAATTCGATCGTGCCCGCATTAACGTAATCAACAGATTGCGCTGCTTTGACAGCCACTTCGCCCATCTTGCGGCGAAGTTCTTCGCCTACAAATGGGGAGGGAGACTCCTCGATTAGCTTCTGGTGACGGCGTTGAATGGAACAATCGCGTTCGCCGAGATAGATTACATTCCCGTGCATATCGGCCAGAATCTGGATCTCAATGTGCCGCGCACCTGATACTAGTTTCTCAAGATAAACATTTCCATCGCCGAAAGCCGATTCCGCTTCTCGTCGCGCGGACGCAAGCAAAGCCGGCATTCCTTCGAGCGATGTGACCTCGCGCATACCTTTTCCGCCGCCGCCTGCACTGGCTTTGATCAGCAAAGGAAATCCGATTTTTGGGGCCAGAGCAAGGAGTTCTTCATCGCGCATTGCGCCCTTGCCCTCGGTGCCAGGTACAACTGGTATGCCCGCGGCCGTGACCGTGTCGCGGGCGGTCATCTTATCGCCCATGGCTGCAATGGCTGACGGCTTTGGCCCAATATATGTAATACCTGCATCGGCGCAGGCCGCGGCGAATGCTTCACGCTCTGCCAAAAATCCATAGCCAGGGTGGATGGCATCTGCGCCGCACTTGCGGGCGACATCAATGATTTTGTCTGCGCGCAGATAAGATTCACGTGAAGGTGCGGGGCCGAGCAGAAAAGCTTCGTCCGCATAGCGTACATGCAGGGCGCTGCGATCAGCTTCAGAGTAAACAGCAACGGTTTGGATGCCGAGTTCACGGCAGGCGCGCAGGATGCGGACGGCAATCTCTCCGCGATTGGCAACCAGAATTTTTTTGAACATAATACCTCGTGAAAGATGTTTTTGCGAGGAGGGTGTTTTTCCCGACGACATCGTACTCGTAGAGTAAGCAATCTCCTATTTCAAAGCAGGATTGCTTCGGCCTTCGGCCTCGCAATGACAACCTTATAACGGAATATTTCCGTGTTTCTTGGCGGGATTTGCGTCGCGCTTATTTTGTAACATCTCAAGCGCATTGATCAGGCGCGGACGCGTCTCTTTCGGTTCGATCACATCGTCGACATATCCGCGTTCTGCGGTTATATAAGGGTTGGCAAACTTCTCACGATACTCGGCCACCAATTCTGCCTTGCGCTTGACAGGGTCTTTTGCCTTCTCCAGTTCTTTGCGGAAAATGATGCTGACCGCGCCGTCTGGTCCCATCACTGCGATCTCAGCGGTGGGCCAGGCTAAATTTAAATCACCGCGAATATGTTTGGACGACATCACGCAATAAGCGCCACCGTAAGCCTTGCGTGTAATCACTGTCAACTTGGGCACGGTCGCTTCACAGTAGGCATAAAGTAGCTTGGCGCCGGAGCGGATGATGCCGCCGTGCTCCTGGTGAGTTCCTGGCAGGAAGCCTGGAACATCTTCAAAAGTGATGATCGGAATGTTGAACGAATCGCAGACACGCACAAAACGAGCGGCTTTTTCGCTGGCGTCAATATCCAGCACGCCAGCCAGCACCGCAGGCTGATTGGCAACGATGCCCACCGAATGTCCGCCGAGACGCGCAAAACCAACCACAATGTTTGCCGCAAAGTTTTCATGGATCTCAAAGAAATGTCCATCATCCACGATCATGTGAATGACTTCCTTGATGTCGTATGGCTTGTCCGGCGATTCGGGGACAATGGTGTTCAGTCCTTCTTCCATGCGCAAAGGATCATCCCCATTCTGAATGAAGGGTGGATCCTCCATGTTGTTTTGCGGCAGATATTCCAGCAACTGGCGGATGAGGAACAATGTATCCGCTTCGTTATCAGCGGCGACATGACACACGCCTGATTTTTCCGAGTGGACACTTGCGCCGCCAAGATCTTCGAATGAAACATCCTCATGTGTTACCATCTTGACCACATCCGGGCCGGTGACGAACATGTAGGATGAGTTACGTACCATGAAAATAAAATCGGTTAGAGCAGGCGAATAAACCGCGCCCCCGGCACAGGGTCCCATAATGACGCTGATTTGTGGGATCACGCCCGAAGCCAGTGTGTTGCGCAGAAAAATGTCGGAATAACCTCCCAGCGAAACGACACCCTCTTGAATGCGCGCGCCGCCTGAGTCGTTTAATCCGATCACGGGCGCGCCGGTCTTCATCGCCATATCCATGATCTTGCATATCTTTTCCGCATGAACTTCTCCAAGCGAACCGCCAAACACGGTGAAATCCTGCGAAAAGACGTAAACCAAGCGGCCTTCGATGGTGCCCCAACCGGTCACGACAGAGTCGCTCAAGAATTTTTGCTCGTCCAGGTTGAAATCGTGAGTGCGATGTTCGACGAAAGCATCCACCTCGTGAAAGGAGCCCTTGTCGAGAAGGATGTCAATGCGTTCGCGAGCCGTCAATCGGCCCTTCTTGTGTTGGGCATCGATGCGATCTGTTCCGCCGCCCAATTGGGATTTGGATTTCATTTCACGCAGATGGATGATTTTCGGGTTTTCGCTCATAAGACTCTCTTTGAAAATAATTCAGATTTTTTGGATTAAGAACAACCGCGCTTACAAAAGCTAGCAGGATGACGGTGGCCAGAAGGTCGAAGGGCCAATTGGCCCGCAGCTCAGCCTGGACGAAAAGCCGGTCAGCCCAACTCCAGGCCGTATACAAGCCTGATGCGACCAGCAAAGCTGCACGCATGTAAGGTTTTCTGTTCCACCAACTCCATAGCAGGAATAAGCCGGTCAAGGCCCAGAGCGCGCCCGTCGCTGCAATATAGATGGGACCCGGTTGCGGCGCGTACGCTATCAGGGTGTCGCGCCATAAAATGCCTGCGGCGAAGCGCACAGTGTTCCAGGCTGTCAGGATTAACACCAGCCATAGAAGCAGAGTTACTTGAAATGAAAACTTAAAACCTGGTTTCATTATTTGGCTGGTTTGGGTAAAAATCGCATCAGATCTTTATCGTCCCAACTGGCAACTGTTTCGAGACGGTTAGCATATTGACCTCGATAGGGTGTGCCTTGCAGCATGGTGGAATTGGCAAATACGTAGCGCATACCCGTGTCGTATAAATAATCAGAACCAACGCCTTTTTTCATGGCTTGGAAATAATCGGAACTGTTGGCCAGCCCGTCCATATTGACGACGGTTCTATCGTGAATAAAATAAGCGAAACTTCCGCCGCCGGTCATGCCGATGATGTCGCCCGGTTTGGTGTGCGCCTCCAAAAAGGGGATTACATCCATATAAGGCGCGTCGGGTGGGGTGGTGCCGTGCGGCATCTGTGAGCTGGTGACTTTCCAATAGCTGAAAGACATTTGCGCGCCGAGCGCGGCGACCAATACCCAGGTCAAGGCTTGTGTGACTGCCCATCTTTTGAGCAGGAGATCGAACAAAGTATTTACGAGTATCACGATGACGAAGACAGAAAGGATTTGTTCTGTCAGCCAGTACCATCCTTTCAAAGCCGAATATCCGGTGATGTTGTAGGACAGGATCTGCAGCCAGCTTCCGACCAGCAATGGGATCAGGCCCGCTTTAACAATGGCTTTGACTGACTGTTTTCGCCTCAACAGAAAAATGCCGCATAGAATAATTACGGCGACTGCAATAATGATTAAAAAATTACTGCGCCAAAGTATGGTGCTTGCTGAAGCCGGGTCTGTGTAAAAAAGCCGGTTGCTCCAATCTCTCAACAGGGGGATCAATTGTCCCCAGGCGTTGGAGCCGCTTGGGTCCAGCGCCAGAAACGAAAGAGTGTCTTTGGGTGTGCCACCGTAGATGATAATCGCAAATGTGCCCCACCAGCGCTTGATCTCTCCGCTGATTGGACTGAATGAGCCAAAAGCGAACTTGCTCCAGAGCATGTAGATGGCCATTAATCCACCAAGAACGCCGTAATACGCCAACCCTTCCCTGAACCAATCTTTCCAATATTTTTTTAATTGCTGCAGGGGCGGGACCATCACCGCATTCATACCGGGAGTGCGGAATACGTATGTTATGCCCCGAATGAGGAGAATAAATCCAAACGTGAACGCGGCATCCAGCAATAAAATGACCGCCGAGAAGACTGGCAGAATATG
>JAMDBC010000049.1 GCA_023484185.1 Chloroflexota bacterium
GAGACTGAAAATGCCGTGCATCTGCGGAATGCGGTCAGCGATTGCATCGCTCGCAACAACGTCACTGAAGATATGGGCGGCACGTTGACAACTGAACAGATGACAAAACAGATCATTTTGTCGCTCCAGGAAAGTTACGAAAGGAATAATTCATGACTCGTGTTGGTTTTCTGATGACCCGTCTGCGGACGGAGGAAAAATTATTGCTCGAAGAATTGGGCAGCCGCCCGAACGTGGAAGTCGTCCGCATCATGGACGGCGAGCGCTTCTTCGATATTGCAAAACTCCCGGATGAAGTGGATGTTGTCTTTGAACGTTCCATCTCTTATTCGCGTGGACTTTACATCTCGCGCATCTTCGAAGCCAACGGCTTGCGTGTGGTCAACTCGTCAATGGTGGCCGAACGCTGCGGCGACAAATACGTCACCAGCCAGATTTTGACGCGGGAAGGAATCCCAACTCCCAGAGTACTGATGGCCTTCGACGAAGAATCCGCTCTGGCGGCGGTCGAGGCGATTGGCTATCCGTGCGTGCTCAAGCCGGTGGTCGGTTCGTGGGGACGTCTGCTCGCAAAAGTGGATAACCGCTCCACGGCGGAGTCACTGATCGAACACAAGGCTACGCTCGGAGTCAACCATCAGGTCTTTTACATTCAGGAATACATCAACAAGCCGGGGCGCGACATCCGCGCGTTTGTGATCGGCGAAGAACCGATCTGCGCCATTTACCGTTCATCCGAAAATTGGATTACCAACACCGCGCGCGGCGGAGTCGCATCGAACTGCCCGGTGACGGATGAGATCGCTGAATTGTGTCGCCGTGCTGCACACGCCATCGGCGGCGGATTGCTGGCGCTCGATCTTTTCGAGACTGATAACGGACTCACCATCAACGAGATCAATCACACGATGGAATTTCGCAACAGCATCACAACTACCGGTGTGAACATCCCGGAGAAGATGGTTGATTATGTATTGAGGCAGGCGATGACAAAATCTTAAATCATGTGACGACGGAATATTCGGCGTAAAAAATCATTGACATATTTTGCATGGGTGGTAGAATACCGCCCAATATGTTCAGTTCGTTTGCACTGCCGCGTACCCGTCGTCCGCAACCCACTTCCCAGAGAAGGTTGGGAGCTTTTCGTTTGGATGACGCAGTAAACGCAACGGTGCGCTGAAGCACACGCATAAGTCAACCAAAACAGCCCTCCTTCTCGGAGGGCTGTTTTTATTTTCCCATCTGGAGTCCCGAAGCTCGCTTCGGAAATGCGGGAGCAAGCTCCCGCACTCCAAAATCAAAAGGAGTAAGGTATGAGTTCCAAACCAAAACCGCAAGTGAAGAAAGTCGTCCTCGCCTATTCAGGTGGGCTGGACACATCCGTGATCGTCCCATGGCTGAAAGAGAACTATGGTTGTGAAGTGGTCTGCTTTTGCGCGGACGTCGGTCAGGGCGATGAAGACCTGCGCGGCCTCGAACAGAAGGCGCTTAAAAGCGGAGCGAATCAATTCGTGCTACATGACATGAAGGAAGAGTTCGCGGCGGACTATCTTTTTCCAATGCTCAAGGCCGGGGCCGTTTATGAACATAAGTATTTGCTCGGCACATCGGTGGCGCGCCCGCTGATTGCCAAACATCTTGTGGAAGTAGCGCACGAAACCGGCGCGGACGCGATCGCTCACGGCGCGACCGGCAAAGGCAATGACCAGGTTCGTTTTGAATTGACCGTGATGGCACTCGACCCGCGCTTGAAAATCATCGCCCCGTGGCGCGAATGGAATATCCGCTCGCGCGAAGATGCGATTGCATATGCCGCGAAACATAATATCCCTGTGACCGCCACGATCAAATCCATTTACAGCCGCGACTCGAATCTCTGGCACCTCTCGCACGAAGGCGGCCTGCTCGAAGATCCGTGGAATGAACCGGAAGAAGCCATGTACCAAATGAGCACTTCGCCTGAGAACGCGCCGGACGAAGCCGAGTATGTTGAGGTCGAATTCGAGACCGGCAACCCGATTGCAGTCAATGGCGAGAAATTATCCCCGGCAAAGATTGTTGAAAGACTCAACGCCATCGGCGGAGCGCATGGCATTGGCCGCGTGGACCTGGTTGAGAACCGACTGGTCGGCATGAAATCGCATGGTGTTTATGAAACGCCTGCTGGAACAATCTTGCTTTACGCGCATCGCGAACTCGAGTCGCTGGTCATTGACCGCGAGACGATGCACTTCAAAGAAATGGTCGCGGTGAAATATGCTGAGGTGACTTACAACGGCTTGTGGTTCACGCCATTGCGCGAAGCGATTGACGCCTTCGTCAATTCCACACAAGGTCCTGTCACTGGCCTCGTGCGGCTCAAACTTTATAAAGGCAACATCATTTCCGCTGGCCGCAAGTCGCCGTTCAGTTTGTATCGCGAAGACTTCGCCACTTTTGGGCAGGAGGATGTTTACGATCAAAGTCACGCCGAAGGATTTATCCGCTTGTTTGGCCTGTCCATGAAAGTCCGCGCGCTGAATGGTTTGCCTGTCTCCGGTCTGGACATGCCGAAGCCCGATTACAGTCGCTTCAAGAGAGACTAATGTCATTGCGAGAAGGGCGCTGCGAAGCGTGCCCGACGAAGCAATCTCCAATACAAATTGCAATTTCTCCTCAATAAGATTTATCGGCATTAATTAATAGGAGATTGCTTCGCACACCGTCCTGCGTTCGGCGCAGGGAAGTACGCTCGCAATGACATGCAACAAAAGGAGACATCATGACACTTTGGGGAGGCCGCTTTAGCGGCAAACTCGACCCGGCGGCGTGGGCATTAAACTCATCGCTTGCATTCGACCAGCGTCTCGCGACGCAGGATGTGCGCGGTTCGATTGCATGGGCGAACGCCATTCATCAAGTCAGCGTGCTCAATGCAAAAGAACATGAGCAGATCATTGACGGACTGAATACAATCCTGAAAGAGTTCGAAAGCCACACATTTGTCTTTGTTGAATCCGATGAAGATGTCCACACTGCTGTCGAGCGGAGGCTGGGCGATCTAGTCGGAACGGCGGCGGGCAAACTGCACACTGGTCGAAGCCGCAACGATCAGGTGGCCACTGATCTCAGAATGTGGATGCTGGACTCTCTGCCGCTGTTGGACGATGCCATCAAAGGGCTTCAATCTGCTCTCCTGGATTTAAGTAAAGCGCACCTGACCACGCTGATGCCGGGGTACACCCACCTTCAACGCGCCCAACCTGTCAGCTTGTCTCACTGGCTCCTCAGCCATTTCTGGTCCCTGCAACGTGACCGCGAACGATTAGCCGACTTACGCGACCGGGTTGCCATCCTTCCGCTGGGATGCGGCGCGCTGGCAGGAACCGCTTTTCAAATTGACCGCGAATCCCTGGCTTGTTTATGTATTCCTGAATGTAAAAGACCTGATGGTTGACTCCGAGCGTAGCCTTGTGTTCGATCAGTGACTCCGCCGTGGAGCGGTTATCCACTTTTGCGAGCAGACGTCCCCACG
>JAMDBC010000024.1 GCA_023484185.1 Chloroflexota bacterium
CGGGATTGCTGCGATTGGCCGCATCCAGGAATAACACGCCCGGCTCGCCGTTGTGATGCGCCTGCGTCACGATCTTGTCGAACAGTTCACGCGCTTTGACTTTCTTATAAGTGCGGATCGTGATGCCTTTGGCTTCGGCCTGTTCAAGCGTCCCGCTGAATCCTTTATGCTTCATCTCGACCAGGTCAGGGAATCGCAATTCCCATTCTTCATCGTTCTTGACGGCGCGCATGAACGCGTCGGTAATGCCGACGGAAATATTAAAGTTCGTGATCTGATTTTCGTTGATCTTGCAGGTGATGAAGTCTTCCACATCCGGATGATCCACGCGCAGGACAGCCATATTGGCCCCCCTCCTTGTTCCGCCTTGGGCGATCTCACCAAAGGCATGATCGTACACCCGCAAGAATCCGACCGGCCCGGTAGCTTGTCCCGCCGAAGTTTGCACGAGCGCTCCATGCGGGCGCAAGCGCGAGAATGAGAAGCCGTTCCCGCCACCCGTCTGCTGGATCAAGGCCGCATCGCGCAAGGTCTGGAAGATGCCTGCGCTGTCGCGGCCCATGTCATCGGTGATCGGTAACACAAAACATGCCGCAAGCTGACCCAGCGGGGTCCCAGCACCGGTAAAAGTCGGAGAATTTGGGAAGAACCTTTTGCCTGTCAACAAGCGATAGAACTCTTTAGCGCGCTCGATCACATCGCCATTCCAGGCTTGCTCCACTTTGGCGACGTGATAGGCCACACGCCAGAACATCTCTTCGACCGTCTCGACGAGCTTGCCATCATCGCCGCGGCGGACGTAGCGCTTCATCAGCACCTGCCGGGCGTTTTCCGTCAGGTCGACCTTGGTAAGTCCTTTCGGCAAGGGCGGTGTGGGAAGTAATCCCTGCCTGGACGAAATTGCTTTTATAACCATATGACGCTCTCCTCCGATAAAATTTTGGGCTGTCATTGTGAGGGCGTTCTTCCCTGCGCCGAACGCAGGACGGTGTGCCCGAAGCAATCTCCTCCGGGCAAATTGGGAGATTGCTTCGCAAAAAACGCTCGCAATGACGTTTGATTCAAAATACAAAACGGCAGAGACATCTCTCCGCTTTGGGCGGAGAGAGTCCTGCCGTTAATTAGCCTTCGAGCAAATGATCTATTTCTTTGCGAAGCGCCCCCAGGTCGTCGAGGCGCAGATACACAATGGCGTAGCGGATGTAGGCGATCTGGTCCATCTCCTTTAAACCATTTATGACCATGTCGCCGATGACGCGCGACGAAACCTCGGCCTTGCCCACCTTCTGCAATTCCGACTCGACGTGACCGACCAGCCGTTCGATGTCCGCGGCGGAGACGGGACGTTTGGCGCATGAAATGCGGATGCCGCGCGTCAACTTCTCGCGGTCAAACTCTTCGCGCGTCCCATCCTGCTTGACGATGAGCGGGATCGCTAAAATCGGTCGTTCGTAGGTGCTGAAACGTTGTTTGCACTTGATACACTCACGCCGGCGGCGAATCCCACCATGGCTATCGTGTGAGGTATCAAGAACTTTCGAGTCGTGGTACTGACAATAAGGACACCGCATTGCGGCTGGGACTCCATTTTTAGAACAAATGTCAGAGCCAGATATAGGACTTATCGCATAAAAATCCCGTATATATGGTGAAGTGAATGGCATTCTATCATGAATGAAACGCGGCCTCAAGGGCCGCTTGGGGGATGGACCTTAAAAAATCACACTTATTAAGAGGAGCGTAGGGCAGGCGTTAAAGAGTTTTCAGGAAATCCAATGCCTGCTTGTTGAACCAGGCAGAGTTGGATTGATGAGGCACATGTCCAGAGGGAGCATGCTTGCCTCTCGCGTTCGGCATGGCGGCCACAAGATTCGAAAAAGAAGAAGCCTCCAGGGTTTGATCCTGTTCGCCCCATACCACCAGCGTGGGCACAGAAATGGAAGGTAAATATGGCGTGAAATCAAGGCCGGTATTGGGAAGATTGTAAACACCCGCAGCCGTGCGCGTATAATCCAGGGCAGTCTGGGCGCGAATTTCTTCGGGCAGGGCGTGCAACGCGCCGCTGCTATGTCCCATGGACATGCTGGTGAAATCAACAATGATGCGGAACAACCATTCAGGCGTCCTGCCAGCCACAAGTCCGCTCAGGATTGGATGGCGATACATCAGCCGCAGAGCATGGGGCAACTGCGAGAGGGCGTAGAACGGATCGACGAGGATCAGCCCCCGGGTCCGAGCGGAGAAGCGGCGCACATATTCAAGAACAAGATAACCGCCGAGAGAGTGTCCGATCAAAATGGCAGGTTGGGTCAGGTTCAAAGAGTCCAGCCATTTTTCAAAATGTGCGCTGAGCCAATCCATTTGATACGAACGCGAATCCGGTTTGGGGCTGTCGCCATGACCGAGCAGGTCAAGGGCGTAACCGGCATATCCAGCCTGCGCCAATTCCGGGAGAAGGAAATCCCAATCGTGAAGCGAAGCCGCCAACCCATGCACCATGATGACCGGTGCGCCATTGCCTTGTGTTACATAATTTGTTGTCGATGGTACAGTGAATGTGTCACTCTTAGTTTGTTTCGTGTTGCTCATATCGTTTTGCTAACTCTCTTCTTAACACCTTTCCAATGAACGTCCTTGGAAAGTCATCCATGAAAATCACAAGTCGGGGCACCAGGTCCGGCGGCAATCGGCGTTTGCAATACGCGATCACCGACTCAGGTGTGGGACGTTCGCGCCCGGCGATCACGAAGGCAATCGGCTGTCCGGCAACCGCGACCACGGCTACTTCCTTGACCTGAGGCACTTCGTAGATCACTTCTTCCACGTCACGCGGGAAGGCGGGTTTCTTCCCCGGCTTGGCAGGATACCACATGTCTGCCTTGCGGGCAATAGCAATAATGCGGAAATAACCTTCTTCATCCATCTGGGCCACATCACCAGTGAGAAGCCAGCCATCGTCCGTCAGAACCTCCTTCGTGGCTTGTGGATTTTTCCAATAGCCCATCATCACTTGCGGACCGCGCACGGCCAGTTCACCGATCTGACCCGGCCCAACCTGTTTATTCGAATGCGCCAGATCTACAACCGCGGCTTCCGTCGACGAAATCGGGAGGCCGATGCTGCCGACCTTTCCCTCGCCTCCCAGCGGATTCGCGTGTGTGACCGGCGAGGCTTCCGTCAAGCCATAGCCTTCAACCAATCTGCCTTTCGTCAATTTCTGGAACGACTCCTGCACTTCAACCGGCAGCGGGGCCGAACCGCTGATGCAGGCCTTGATGGATTGAATTCCATACTTCCGCACGCCGCGAAAATTATTGATGGCAACGTACATATTCGGCACGCCGGTGAAAATGGTCGGCTTATATTTCTTGATGGCCTTTAGGATATCCAAAACCTGGAACTGCGCTTTGATGATCATCGGCGCGGCCAGAGCCACAGGCACATTCAGAGCAGTTGTTAATCCATAACTATGAAAGAACGGAACAACGCACAAGAATCT
>JAMDBC010000095.1 GCA_023484185.1 Chloroflexota bacterium
TCAATATATTTATTGACCTGACCTCGCCGATGGGGAAGCGCAGGCGTTGGATTTCCATGCCGTATATCCGGGCTTGTTCTTTGAGAATGGGTTCGTAAGGCGGCAGTTCATCGGGCGAGGTCAGGTCAATAAATATATTGAAGTCGGCTTCAAGAAATGCGTCCATGCGCTGACGGGCTTTTTCGTCGTGGAAATGGCCGGGATATTCGCCAGCCAAAAATTGACCGGGAAGCACCCAGTACGATTCGGGAATGGGAAGTTCGGGTACGTTCATGTTATGGGTTGAGTGTACACAGATTTTTTAAAATCTGCGAGCGCAGTTGGATAAGTTCGGGGTAATCGTAGAAGAACAGGATTTTCTGACCCCTGATGGAATCGCCTGTCGGTTTGGGCGAGAAGACGAAGTAGGCAAAAGTCTCGGCCATATCTTCGGATGCGTTGGTGGCGGCATAATCGTCCACGAATTGATCCTGATGAGCCTGATAGAAAGCGTAGAGTTTGTCGTAGTATGGATTCTGATCACTGGCCGTGGAGAGGGCATCTATTTTTTGCCACTCATCAACAATATTTACCCAGAAGCGGTTGTAAAAAGTGTTGATGTAGGAATTCGGTTTACTGCATCCTTCGCTGGGAAAATATGTGGGGCAGGCGGCGACTTCTTTATCGTAGAGATTCTGATCATCGGGGTTATTGAAAACAGCAATATCGGGCAGAACCTGATCTGCATTCAAAGTGAGCAGGTGGGCGTATTCATGGACGAGCGTGAAAACCAGCTCTTTTTTATTTTGCAAGTCGGCCTCGTCAACTTCGATCATCCATTTGGCCGGGTCGTTTGGGGCCTGTTCGACCGCGGCCAGGATGTTGCTTGGCCCATCGGTGAAGACCTGATACTCGGAGACCATTTGCCGATCTTCAGGCGGTATAAGGCCGATGAATAAATTCCAGGCGTCCTGTTGCGAAGCGGTGTCTTGTTGCAGACTCTTCAGGTCTTTGGAGACTTTTTCATAAGAAGGATTGCTGATCTGGTTTCCATCTACTTGGTAGATAACGAGAGTTTGCCAGTCGGTATTTTTAGAGGACACACCGCCGCTGTCTGCGCCCGAGCCGTAAACATTCCCCTGCGAGGCCTGGACGATATCGGCCATTAAGTTTGGGCAGGCCGCAACCGGTGTTTCGGTCAGATGGAGGACGGTAGGAGGCTCGACATTTGTCTGTGGTGGAATATAAGTAGGCGGGGTAAGAATTTTGTTGTTTTGAGTCAAGTAAAAGTATGTGGCGCCGCCGATACAACAGGTCGCGATGCAACAAAAAAGAAGTATGCCAAGAATGATGATTATGGTTCTGGTTTTCATGAGCCTCCAAAATTTTGGCAAGCATACCATTAAAGTTTTTCCGCTTCCTTACAAATGAAAAACAACCGTCAGGTGGTTGACGGTTGTTTGACAGGAATCTTTCTTATTAAAATTATTGGATTATTTTTTCCCAGGGATCGCGCAGGAAGTTGCCGAGAATTTTATCTGCCATGCCTTGTGCTGGCAGGACATCGCCATCGGGTTCGACGTAGAGCCACGTTCTGCCTGCGCCGGACGGAACATCGTCTTCGATGGTTTCCAGCGCAACGGGGTGAGTTGAAGAATATGGCACAGGCAGATCAAATTTCAAAGTGAGACCGAGATTGGCGGCTTTGTTCTGCAAATCCTTGAAAATATCTTTCAAGGATTTATCCGCCGCGCTGAGTGACAGACTTTTTACGCCTAGCTTCGCCAGTTTTTCCAAAATATCCGGCACATTTTTTGCATTCTTTTCATTGATCGTTAAATGCGCCGTGACAAAAATATCTTCCGGCATAATGGTCTCAAGCGCTTTCCACGAGTCGGGGTTTTCAGGCTGGAGCATGAAGAGGATGTGGTCGAGGCCGGTTTGCAGAAGAATATCAAGATATTTTTTGTCGGCGAGTTTCAGGCCATCTGTCAGGAGACCGCAAACCTGGCCGTTTTTTTCGGCGCGTGCGATTAGTTGCGGCAGATCGTCTCGTAACGTGGCTTCGCCTCCCGTGAACGTGATGTGCGGGATACCGGCATCCCAGGCTTTGTCGAGGATGGCGCACCATTCGTCGGTGGTCAGCTCGCGGTCGACGCGTTTGGTGGGAGCGTAGTCGCCTTGGGTGTTCACAGGCAGGCGATATGTCAGCGCGCAGTCGAGTCGGAGCGGGGCGCTGAGATCGGCTGAATGAGGGTCGACCCGCTCAAAGTCCAGATATGAAACGGGGTCGAGATCAGGAGTTGTCACGAGAGTCTGGATCCGTTCGGAGAAATCCTGAAAGTCGTGCATGGCCGCATCACGCTTGATGTGATAGCGCGTTGAAATCTCTCTGGCCGCATCATCGGGAGAAGCGCCTTTGATGAAGTGGTAAGCGTATTCAGCGGCGGTTGGGTTGAGATGCAGAACAGTGGCTGCATTGACAATGAGCACGCCGGAACCGTCAGACTGCAACCGCAGGTGGATGCGATACGGCGGCTGATCGGGCGGCGATTGTTTTTGATACACGCCGGTTGGCAGAGTTTGGACTTTTGTAAAGTTCTTGAAGATGTTCATACGGCCTCCATTATGGTTTTTTGAACCATCCCATATCCATAAAGTATAAAATGAAATAACCGATCAGAAGCATGAGCCAGCCCGCGATCTGTATGCTCTCCATCAAGCTTTGCCAGGAGAGCGAGAAATTTTCGCGTATGGTTTCCATGACGCCTTGCAGGTCATCCAGTTTATTCTTTACGGCTTGTTTCCAATCTTCCAAATAGAATTCATCGCGAATGACGTGATACAGTTGCGCCGTATACCAATCGCCGATCAACAAAAGATTCTGTTCGGTGTGTTCAAAATCAAGCATTAGCTCAAGGCGATGTTTTATGATGCGGCGCATCTCAGCGCGCGTTGGGCCGATCTGTATGGCGTTGTGCGGATTGCGGCGAAACCTTTCGCGGATCAGGCGCAGGCTGGCTTCCACGTTATTGTCCAACATGCGGTAGCGGAGCAGTTGATAATTGCCGATCTTGAGCAGTTCAATGTCCGATTGAAAATCTCCGCTCGGCGCGATGAGGACTGCGCCGTCCCAATCCACGAGCGTGAGTTCCTTGTTCGAATAACGTACGCGCGAAACCAATATCTCTTCGATCTCACGCGGATCGAACACTTCGCGTTGTGAGCGCATAAAGCGCGCCAATGCCGCCGCGTTTTTCTCGATAAACTTATCCGGCGTTGACCTGACGCCAACCAGCAGAAGCACGATATATTCTTCAAACATCCCGCTCGCCAGATATTCTGCCGGCAGGTATCTTTCCTTCAGATTCTTTTCAATGACTTCGCGCTCATCTACTCCGGTCACGCCCTGACCGTTGGAACGGGTCTGCACGAAAGTGAGCTTCAACCCATCCTCGACATTGCCACGCGCAAAACCGCTGAGCACGGGCAAAAACTCATCTGGTACAC
>JAMDBC010000198.1 GCA_023484185.1 Chloroflexota bacterium
CTTCCACCCTTGAAACCAGATTCATAATCGGTCAAGCCACAATCCAAGCAAGATCAAGCGACAACTTGGGGTAAAAGCCTCTGCAACGCATTCACCAATGCATCAAGATCTTCCTGAGTATTGTATCCTTGTACCGAAATGCGGACAAACTGCTTGTCCCGCCATTGGATCAAAGGAACTTCTATTTTATACTCATCATGCAAACGGCTTTTAAGCACGGCAATGTTAGACAAAGGAAGTGGGGCAATGCCCATCTGGCCGTAAAAATCCGAATCGAGCGGGTACAGCGGCGGCATATTGGTCAGATCACATATTCGCTCAATTGCCTGACGAAGCAGAAGATGACAGTCACGTCTCACTTCATCCCAATTGTGTTCCCGCATAAACTGAATGGCAGTTGGAACGGTCAGAGCCGCGGTTGGATCTTTGGTACCTGTCCATTGCAGAAGATCAATAAAACGTGAACCTGTAGTCGTCTCAGGAGTTGGGCTGTATCCCCAACTCACAATCAACGGCTCGATGAGATGTTGAACTTCACGCCGCACATAAAGAAACGCCGAGCCTTTTGCATTGAGTAACCATTTATGACAATTGCCGAAAACAATGTCTGCGCCCAAAGCCTGAAGGTCTACTGGGATTTGTCCCGGCGAGTGTGCAGCGTCAACGATGGTCAATATTTCCGCCTCTCTTGCGCGCTGACATATCTGTTCTACAGGCAGACGCAGCGCGGTTGGAGAAGTAATATGACTCAGATAAATAGCTTTTGCTCTTGGCGTTACACCGGACCAGAACTGGTCAACGAGTTCCTCTTCAGAATGAACTGGTAAGAAAATGGACTGATGAATATATTTCGCGCCTGTTTTACCGCAAATAAAATCCCAGGTGTAATCACACGCGCCGTACTCGTGGTCGGTGGTCAGGATTTCATCGCCAGGCTTGAGGTCCAGGGAATGAGCGATGATGTTCACGCCATGTGTCGCGTTGAGAATGTAGACCAGGTCATCGGCATCGGCGTTGAGATATTCCCCAAGCACGCGGCGGGAATCTCTTAAAAGGCCGTCGAGTTCGCGGCCAAGGAAAAGCACAGGCTGACGTTCCAGGCGAAGCTGCCAGTTCTGGTAGGCTTCGAAAACCGGCTTTGGCGTTGCGCCAAAAGAGCCATGATTTAGAAAAACAACATCGGGGTTCAAGAGAAAGTATTCTTTTAGGAATGGCATGAGGCAATTATAAACTCGGTCATTGTTATGTTGGACAAATCAGCAGCAATTCTCAATACGTCATTGCGAGCGTTTTTTGCGAAGCAATCTCCTCGTCAAAACAGGGGATTGCTTCGACGAAAGAACGCCGTCTCGCAATGACATGGTTTATATTGAGAATTGCTGACAAATCAGGAGTATCGAAAAAGCTGGGCTTTTTTACCACGAAGTCACGAAGACCCAAAGTTTTTTGTGTCCTTGTGCCTTCGAGTCTTTGTGGTCAGCCCATTGAATTAGCCACTCCCGACAAATCATGTCTCAGACGCCCAATGACTTTTCTCTTATAATTAGCCCAACATGAAATCCATCCGCTTCACGGCCAAATCCATCCCGCTCGCCTTCGCCTTGACAACCGTCATCGCTTATGGCCTTTTATTACCTTTTACCGGCTTCTACTGGGACGACTGGCCTTTCGCATGGATCGCCAAATTTCTTGGCCCGCGTGAATTCATCCAAGCCTTCAGCGGATTCCGTCCTTTCCTCGGCCCGATCTTTTTCGCCACCACCAGCCTGATCCCGTCCAACCCAATTCTCTGGCAGATATTTGCGCTTGTCATCCACTTCATTGCTGCGCTTTCAGCGTGGTTTGCGTTAAATCAAATCTGGCCGAACTACAAACGTCAAACTCTTATCGCGTCTTTCTTCCTTCTCGTTTTTCCAGGCTATAGCCAACACTGGGTGGCACTCACACATATCAACCAGGAATGGATTCCCTTTATCTTTTATCTGCTCTCGTTTGGATTCACCGCCCGCGCAATAAACAAGAATGTCATTGCGAGCCGTTCTGTGGCGCAGCAATCTTCCATAACAAATAGGCCTGAGACTGTTTCAGGCCGGGTCTCGATACGCAAAGAACGCTACTCGACCACCATCCCTCGCAATGACATCCTGAATACAATTATTGCGCTTCTCTTTTTAATGTTGGGTGTCTTCCCCACCGAATACTTCATCGGTCTCGAACCGCTTCGTTTTCTTTTCATTTGGGTCATTCTCGCAGAAGAAACAAAAACCTTTTGGCCCGGCTTAGTCCAAACGTTTAAACGCTGGTGGCCCTATCTTTTGATCTGGTTTCTGAATGCAGGCTGGCTAGCATACTATTACAAATCGGGCGCATATATTTCTTACGGTGTAACCGCCTCAAAGCAGATCCCATCTATCAGCGATGCGCTCTCTGCCTTTGGCGATGCACTTTGGAAAGCGGGCTTTTATATCTGGGCGCAGGTGCTGGTGCTGGCGGCGCAGTCCATCACTGCACCATCCACTCTTCTGACACTCGCCCTCATTCTTCTTTCCCTCGTTCTTCTTTCCTCTTATCTTCTCAAACTGCAACTTCCTGAAAATTCAACGCGAACATTTGCTATTCAAGCCATCGCCATCGGCCTTATCGGAATTTTGCTTGGACGAGTGCCTTCGCTGGCGGCCGGGCTGCCGCTCACGCTGCAATCCAGCTTTGACCGTTTCATGATCTCCATGATGCTCGGCGCGAGTTTATTCATGGCCGGGTTGGTCGAACTGCTCATCAAGAATGAGCGCGCGAAAAATATCGTCTTCGCCCTGCTGATCGCGCTCGGCATCGGACAACAATTCTTCAACGCCAACATCTTCCGCCGCGATTGGGCCAGGCAGCAGGAAATCTACTGGCAATTCGCCTGGCGCATTCCCGCGCTCAAACCGGATACAGTTATCCTGACCACATACGTTCCGATAGATTACGAAACAGATCTATCCTTCACGGCGCCGCTCAACTGGATGTATGCGCCGGACTTTCAAAGATCGGATCTGCCTTATGCGATGCTTTACTCCATCGAACGGCTTGGCGGCGCAACTTTACCGGCACTCCAGCCAGGAACCGCTATTCAACTCCCCTACCGCACCGTGACCTTCCACGGCTCGACCTCGCAAGCCATCGTGATCTATTTCCCGCCAGGCGGATGCTTGCGCGTGCTCGATCCGGCTTTCAACGATGCAGAAACTTATACCCGCTTTCCAAATTCGCTCAGCGCGCTTGTCCCGTTATCCGATCCGGCGCGGATCATTGCTGACGCGCCTGCGCTTAAAATACCGATTCCTCCATTCAACAATGAACCGCCGCACACTTGGTGTTATTTCTACGAGAAGGCCGAACTGGCGCAGCAAAGCGCTGATTGGAAACAAGCGGCGGCGCTGGGACGCGCAGCCTCAAAACAAGGGCTTTCTG
>JAMDBC010000183.1:0-2471 GCA_023484185.1 Chloroflexota bacterium
CCTAGGAGAAGAAATGCCCTGCATCGGGGAAGATGACAACTTTGCTGTCGGCAATCTGCTTCGATAACAAAGAAGCGTTTTCGGGTGGGACAACTTTGTCGTGTTCGCCAAACAGGATCAAGGTTGGGATATCGAGGCGAGGAAGTTTCGTCTCGAAAGCCGCGGCCTCCGGTATGAGTGAAAGTCCGATTGCTAGTTGGGCTTGATACGGTGCGGGATCAATCGGATTTGCGACGCGCCATTTGATCCATTCATCGAGCACGTGCGGATTCTTCTCAGCCCAGCCCGGCGCGGTGCTGACGACGAGACCATTTTTGAAGCGAGTCAACGGATCACTTGTGATGTCACTGAGAACTTCCATCGCTTCGGGCGTGACCGGGATCGCGCGCGGCCCGCCAAAGTTGGTCGAACACAAAATAAGTTTTTCCACTTTCTGCGGGAAGCCGAGCGCCATGGCCTGCGCAATAAATCCGCCCATCGAATGGCCCATCACGATTGCCTTCTCGATGTCAAGCACATCCAACAGATCGGCGGTGTCTGCGGCCAACATCTGAGCGCTATACGGCCCGGCAGGTTTATCACTTTGGCCCACGCCGCGATTATCAAAGACGATGACTTGAAAATATTTTTCCAAAAACGGAATCATGCGGCGCCACTGCCAGAGCGAATAACCGATGCCAGAAATCAACACGAGCGGCGTGCCTGCGCCGTAGATTTCGTAGTAAATTTCGATTCCATTGGTTTTTACTCTTGGCATGTCAGCCTCCAAGTGGTAAGTGGTAAGCGATTTCTTTTCACTTGCCACTTTTCACTTGCCACTGTTTTCTCAACTCCGCTTTGATGACTTTCCCATACGGCGAATATGGCAATGACTCAACGAACTCCACGCGCTTCGGAATTTTGTATTTCGCCAGTCGTCCCTGACAAAATGTCAGTAATTCTTCGGCGCTTACTTTTTGATTTGGCTTACGCGCCACAATCATCAATCCGACCTCGCCCCATTTCTCATCGGGCTGGCCGATCAACGCCGCGTCTGCAACCGCATCGTGCTCGCGGAACACCGCTTCCACTTAGGCGGCGTAAACATTTTCACCGCCGCTGATGATCATGTCTTTGAAGCGGCCCACGATATAGAAATAACCTTCGTTATCCATGCGCGCCATGTCGCCTGTGTGAAACCAACTGTCTTTCACAGATTGCTTCGTCGCTTCTGCATTATTCCAATAACCGGCGCACACATGCGGGCCCTTGATAACTAATTCACCGGTCTTGCCAGCGTCCACATCGTTCCCATCTTCATCCACCAAACGCATCTCACTGTGAAAGATAGGCTTGCCGACCGAGCCGCGTTTTCGCATCGCATCATCGTCGGTCATCGAAAAACAATTCACGCCCACTTCGGTCAAGCCATAACCTTGTCTCATGGTTACGCCTTTGGCTTTATTCCACGCTTCGATCAACGATGGCGGACACGGCGCGCCACCGCTGATAAAAAAGTGAACATGGCTGAAATCAATTTTTTCGAACTGCGGCGAATTCATCCACACTTGAAATAAGGTCGGCACGCCAAGAATGACGGTGCATTTTTCGTCAACAATCACTTGCAATGAAGCCTCGGGATCGAAATCTCTCGCCATCACAATCCGTCCGCCCGCGTAAAAAAGCGGAACGAGAAAGACGAACAATCCGCCTGAATGAAACATCGGCGTCAAAATCGGCGAGACATCTTTTTCGCTCAAGCCCCATGAAATCACCGTGTTGATCGCGTTCCATAAAATTTGACGATGCGGAAGGACCGCGCCTTTAGGTCGCCCGGTTGTGCCAGATGTGTATAAGATGCAATAAGCATCGTCATCATTGATGTCAATCCGCTTCGGCTCGGACCTCGAAGCCTGCTCCAGCGCTTCTTCATACGAATCGGCGCCGGAAATTTTCGCGCGATCCAGCGCAATGAGATGTTCCACATGAATCGCATCGCGCATTTCGTTCAACACGGGCACAAACTCCGGCTCGATAATCAACACTTTGGGCTGGCAATCATTGACAATATAAACCAATTCGCGTGAGGTCAATCGCCAATTCAATGGAGTGAGGATCGCTCCGATTTTTCCCAACCCGAATAAAAGATCAACGTACGCGAGGCTATTGTGCGCCAATATCGAAACGCGGTCGCCTTTCTGAACATTGAATTTTTCGCGCAAGAAATTCGCCGCGCGATTGGCGCGTTCGTTGAGCTGGGCATAGGTATAACGAATCCCGCTCGTGAGATCATATAAAGCCTCACGGTCAGGAGTTAGATTGGCTCGTTTAGTTAACAGATTGGCAGCATTCATAAACGTATCGAAAGAAAACAACAAATCTCCGTGTCTCCGTGACAAATTAAGTTCCGACGACGATTCCGCCATCCACGCGCAAGACTTCGCCGGTGATGAATGAGGCTTCGTCCGATGCAAGAAACAGATATGCATTCG
>JAMDBC010000183.1:2481-3447 GCA_023484185.1 Chloroflexota bacterium
TCATGCCATCCAAAACTTTCTCCGGCATGGAAGTGACCATATCGGTGGCGATAAATCCCGGCGCCACAGCGTTGACACGCACGCCATATTTTCCAAGTTCGCGTGCCCAGACTTTCGTCATGCCAATCACGCCGGATTTTGTTGCCACATAATTCGTCTGTCCAAAATTTCCATCGAGACCAACAACCGATGAAGCGTTCAATATCACGCCGCCGCCCTGCTTGACCATTACAGGTGCGACCGCCTGCGAACAGTTGAATACGCCTTTCAAGTTGATCGAGATGACCAGATCGAAATCCGCCTCGGACATCTGCCCGACCAATTGGCCTTCTTTGAATTTGACCATTTGTCCGTCGCGCAAAATGCCCGCGTTGTTAACCAACACGTCAATGCGGCCATATTTCGCGACCACGGCATCAATCCATTTTTGAACGGCTTGCCGGTCCGCAACATTGACTTTGTAGAACGAAGCGTCTTTGCCCAGTGACTTGAGAGTTTCCTGCCCCACTGATTCGTTCACGTCGCAGATCACAACCTTGGCATCCGCTTCGGCAAAACGCAAAGCCGTGGCTTTGCCGATCCCCGCCGCGCCGCCCGTGACGAGCACAACTTTATCCTTCATTTGCATATATCTTCTCCTCGAGGGTTTTTATCATTCGTCGGTTACCTGTCGGTTACAACAACTGGTAGGGGCAAACATGCAGAGGCACAGCAAAGCATTTGAGAATCCTTTTGCGACATCATTCCGCTGTGCCCCTACAGATTCATTTCAAAACTTTCTTGAAGGCGGCCATGACCTCATCGGGCTTCTCAATGAACGGAGTGTGGCCCGTATCCTTGATGACCACTTCTTCGTAAGAGCCGCCTTTAGATTTATATTGATCAAGGATGTGACGCTTCGGGCGTGACCGGGATCGCGCGGGGCTCGCCAAAGTTGGTCGAACACACAATAAGTTTTTCCACTTT
>JAMDBC010000195.1:0-15487 GCA_023484185.1 Chloroflexota bacterium
TTTGACGCGGCAGCTTCGGCACGAGATTCATCTCCACTGGTCAGGTCCGCCAGCAGATCGTCCAGGAAAGACACGGAAGACTCGTTATTTGGAGGGCGGCGGAACAGGCAGTTTATCCTGCGCCGTATTGATCCACTTATCCCCTTCATCGATCAACATGACCGGGATATCATCCACAATTGGGTACTTGCGGCCACAATCCTGACAGATCAGCCAGGTATCCTTGTGAAGTTTTAGCAATCCATCTTTTTCGCGGACGCAGTTCGGGCAACGCAAAATTTCAAGCAAATCTTTACTGACCATTTCTACTCCAATCCGGGCGCAATTTTACCATGCCAGCAGGCTGTCGGAGAATTCCATCAGCAGGCACTTTTTGCCGCGCAGAGCGCGAAGCTTTAAAAGCTATTCTTGGCGTTCCTGGCGTGCTTCGTGGTTCAAATTGGCGCTTTGCATCACGAAACACTGCTCTCCGACAGCCTGTTAGGATGCGGGCGGTCTGCAAATGCCTCTGCGCTCTGCAAGTTTCTGAGGGTCCGGGACGCCGGGCGCATATTCACAAACTGCCTGCCATGCTTGATAATGAGTTCTGAATTCATCCTGAAAAAGTATCGCGCCATTTTTTGAAACTGTACGCGTTACATCCACGTCCGCTCCATTGGCAGCCCAATCTGTTTGTTTTATCCCGCCTGGTTTCAAGTCAGAGTTTTGAACGAAGGACGGGGCGGGCGCCGGGACGATGTTTTGCGGGCCGGTTGTAGTCGAATTTACTGTGCGCCCATCGTAGGTTGAGTAAAATTTCCAAGTCAGCGAACGCGAACCCAAATCCACGCTCGTCTCCATCAAAACCCAGTAAGGGGAATTGTTAGTGAATTTAAAATCAACCAGCGGAAAATAGACGGTTGCATCCAGTCCCGCCAATTTCGGGTCACTCACACCACTGGAGGTCTCTTCATAATATGAAACGCGATACGCATGTGGGACTCGCTCCACCACGGGGAAGCCGGCAAAGAACACGGTGCGGAACAAGGTGGTGCTGACTTGACAGACGCCGCCGCCCACGCCCTTGATCGTGCGTCCACCGTAAATAATGAGCGCTTCGGTAAATCCATTATCCAGGCTCACATCACCCAGAGCCTGCCCCATCGAAAACGTTTCACCCGGAGCCACCAATACACCGTCAAAGCGCTCCGCGGCGGTTGTGATATTTTGAATACGTGCGGCGTTTGATCCCCAAAAATATGAAGTCTGCTGACCGTTCGGAAGCAGTTGCGTGATCCCCAATTGTTGTGCGGTAGCCGTGTCCGGCAGGGTCGGCTGCGTCTCTTGAATCACAAGCGGAATGGTATGCTCGCCTTTCAACAAGCCATCAGTAATCGCCTTGAGACTGGCATCCACATCCAGCTTGCGACCCGTGTTGGAAGGAGTCTTGGCAACCAACTGACCGGTAGCCTCGTTAAAGTGAAAGCGCGCGTTGGACGATTGCCGATCTACTTGTGTTTCGACTCCTGCCAACATCTGGCGCAAAGTATCGGGGTTGAGTGTCACCTGCACTTCAACCTTATCGCCGTTCTGCACGCGCTGAACGCCGATCATATTTGCCAATATTTGCACATCGTATACCCAGGGGCCAGGGTCGCTTGCCTGTGCGCTCGGAACGACCAATCGCAATGGCTGACTCAAAACCGAGCGCGCCGTTTCGGCCTGTGCGGAAACATCCTTGATCGTTGGCTGTGTTTCCTGCACAATCAGCGGCACTTCGCCATCACTAAAAGATTGCAGCTGCGTGCTCAAGTACAACAGGGTCGCATTCACATTGAGCGCACGCCCCGGCTGACCCGGCTTGGCAACTACCTCCGTCCCCTGGAGTTGCAGGCTGGCTTCGACCACTGGCTGATTGACCTGTTGCGAAAGCGCCTGCAAATATTGATACGCGACGCGTTGGTCAAAAACAACAACCGGGGCGACCTTATAACCAAAGCCCTTCGCGCGGATCTGTCCGCTCAGCGCGCCGAACAATCCGCCGCTTCGCCCCAGACGGTAGGCGGCCTCCGCGCTGGACGACGCATCGAACACCATGCCTAACTGCGCCGGAGACGCAACCCAGACTTTATCTCCATCACGAAACAGCACTTTACCGTTGATCGGATAGGAAAGAGTCTGGTTTAATTTCAATGCCGCAGTTTGTGGCGATAGGCCTGAAAGGTCCACGCCTGCAACCGAAACACCGGGGAAGATTCGGCCTGCGTAAACAAGTTGATATCCTACCACCCAGGCAAGAATGATACCCATAAACACAAACAGACCAGCGACTAAGGCCGCCGCGATCTGAGCCAGCACAGGAACACGACGTTGAGCGGGGTAGGTTAGTGTAGACATGGAGAAAATTATACCTGCTTGCAAAAATTACAGATTACAGCCACTTAAGAAGATTATGCAAGAACTGACGGCAGACTAGGTTTATTTGTTCCGCTTGAACACCAGGCCGGGGATCATCATCGGCGTGGCGGATTTATATTCTGCATAACTCGCGCCGAATTCACGCAAAAGTTTCCGCTCTTCAAAGTATGCGCCGATGAAAATATAAGCCGTGAGCGACGCATAGAAGATCAAATTGTTGACGGTCATCACGGGCGAGAGCCACAAAATCAGCAAACTAAAAAGATAGAGCGGATGGCGCACGAGACGATACATTCCGCCTGTCACCAGCGCCGACGGTTTCTCTCCCTCCCAGAATTGACTCAGACCGACGAACGAAAGCGGCCCGGTCTGTAAAAATGAAAACAGAAGGAGTACCGCTGTCAACCCCTGCCCTGCCAACATTACATACATCCATGGTGCGGACACGGAATAAAGTTCATGGTCGGGAAGAATTAACACAAGAAAATAAATCGGGGCAAAAGTAAGGAGCGAAAATACGTTGTAAGCGAAACGATACGCGATCATCACACGCTCGCCAAGCAAGCCGCGCAAAAATTCCTTGAATTTCGTCGAAGCCAAAATCGAATGAACAATCCCCCAAACAGCGATTGACAAAATGATCCAGTACATAAATCTCCTCATCGGTCATTGCGAGGGCTGGTGGTCGAGTAGCGTTCTTCGCGTATCGAGACCAGCCCGAAGCAATCTGCTTTTCACACCTCTACAAAAACCACGTTGGCAAATTCAACGCGTTAATGTTTCAACTTGCCAACGTGCAAACTTGAAAACGATTATTCGCCGAAGGCCGGCAGTTCCAACGTCTGCCCACCAGACTGAATAACATAATACGGCATCCACGCCACGCCAAACAGGCTGACATAAATATCCGTTTTCTTCGGCTCAACCGTTACTTCGGTAATGTCATTTACCACTTGACCCCAACGATCATTGATTTCTGTAACGGCTTGGTCGCGTTCCTGTTGAAGAACAGCCAAATCTTTTTTATATTGATCAATGGCTTGCACAGACTCGTCAACGTTAGCTTTAGCCATTTCGGTCATGCGATGTTTGGAGAGCGAGGTTGAGACTCTGCGGCCAATGCTCTTGCGACCTGACAGGAAACCGATGACACTTTCAACTCCCGTGCCAAGTTCCTCCGTCTTGCGTTGACCCAAGTTAATCTGATCCTGTTGCAGCTCGCGATCTTCGCGCGCCATCTTATCTTCCAAAGCCTTGATCTTGCGATCCATTGCGCCAGTTGCCTTTTCAAGTTCTGCATCACGCGCATCACGCGCTGCATCCGCGCAGGCTTTCATAAAATCTGCCGGTGAAACATCCGGCCCGGCGGAAATTTTCAAAGTCTGATTGACACGCGCTTTCACAGACGAGTTCCGATATATCCAGTCGGCAAAATCTTTTTGCATGGCAGTCATGCGCTTGGAGTCATTCAACGGTGAGTCGATCATGCCAAAGCGCGCGCCGGGTGTTGGCAATTTATCCAACTTGTCGAGCAATGGGCCGCTGTAAGAAAAATCATCCCAACGTATCACACCGCCGCGCTCGGGTTTTTCAACCAGTACCGACCGCACTATGTTGCTATCCACACCCATCTTGCGGTCAAGGAAACGGATCTGAGCAGAGCCTAATAATGCGGGTCGATACACCACACTCTGGATCGTCGCACCAGCCGCCATGGGTTGTTTCGCCGCGCTAGAGGCTTCGGGCAGGCTGTGTGTTTGCGGCAGGAAATATTCTGCAACGCCTGCCGGTAAGGATGGCTTGGTCTGATTGCCATTCGTAGACGGTGGACGATTGACAGCAGACGGTGTGGATGCAGAAACAGCCGACTTAACAGGAGCCGCTTCCGGGTCCGGACTTGAGGCGGGCGTGGGGACAACGGGCTTTACGCTGGCTGATACATTCGTCTGCTTACTGCTTACTGATAACTGGTCACTGATCTTCGCGCCGACCAGTTGATTGAGCGCCGGGATCTGCGTGCGCGTCAGCGGACCAGCCAGGAAATTCATCGTCCAGCGCGTCTGAAACAGCATGGGCGCTTTGGAATGAACATTGTGAAGAACAAAGACGCGCTTGCCGAGGCCTGAGATCAATTGATCGAGAGTTGCGCGCGAGTCGCCGCCCGCCGCGCTTTGGAGGCCATCCAACAAACGGTTCTTATCGTTTTCGGTTTGCAGTTTGCCGATGATCCATGTTCCGGCGTTGGAGAGGGCCTTGTAGTCCACGTCCACTGGATTTTGTGTGGCGAGCAAAAGCCCAACACCAAAAGCGCGCGCTTGTTTGAGCATACGAAGCAGAGGTTGCTTGGATGGCGGGTTATTGACGGGAGGCAGATAGCCAAAAATCTCATCCATGTAAACCAGCGCGCGCAGCGCGCCCGTACCAGATTGGGAACGCATCCAGGACTCAATCGCAGAGAACAATAATGTGACGAAGAACATACGCTCGGCATCGGGCAAATGTGCGAGATAGAAAACACTGTGACGCGGACGCCCATCCTTGGAGAAAAGTAATGTGGCAACATCCAGACTCTGGCCTTCTCGCCAGGCTTCAAAAGCGGGCGCGGCCAGAATGTTGTTCAATTGCATGGCAAGTTCCATGCGGTCTTTAGGCGGAAAGAAAGCGTCGACAGGAAACGCTCCGAGTTTATCGAAAGGCGGCGTTTGTGTTTGGAGAATCAGTTCGGTCAGTTCGAGGTCCTGACCTTGACTCCATGCGGTTTCAAATAAATTGGAAAGCAGAATGTGCTCACGCGATTGGATCGGGTCAATATTGTCCATGCCGATCAAGCCAAGCAAAGCTGTGACCGTGCTGGAAATTTTTTCGCGCAGTATCTCGCGATTGGAATTCCAATCAATTTCCGGCGCGGACAGCGAAGATAATACGCTGACCGGAATGCCCGCATCGGAACCGGGAGTATAGATGGCAAACTCGGCTGCGTTCTTGAGCGCCAGCATCCGCTCATGGCTGATGCCCCAATCGCTCAACCCCTTCGTCCAGGCTTGTGATGCGGCAGCAGCGGCTTGGTCGATGGTTTCACCGGCGCGGCGCGCAAGGTCAGGGTCTATCCACGGCTGGAAATCCTGCGGGAGGAGATCAGGAAAATGCAGGAGCAGGTTTGTGAGATCACCTTTGGGATCAATGATAATGGCGGGGATGCCCTGTAAGGCGGCCTCTTCCAACATGCCGACGCACAAACCGGTTTTTCCGGAACCGGTCATGCCGGTCACGACCGCGTGCGTGGTCAGGTCAGCCGGATCGTAAGTGACTGGCTGAGTGGTGGTCTTTCCACTCTTTGAATCAAAAAGACGGCCAAGATAAAATTCTTTGTCTGCCATTTCAGCGCTCCTCACAGTGGTACGAATGTTCTATGCAGCTTAATGTAATCGAAACCGAAAGAAATGGCAACACTCAGCACAGCATTAAGAAGAGAGACCGTCCTGGGAGACGGTCTCTCTTCTTTAAACAGCCAAACAAAAATCAATTTCCTCAATGACCAGTATCGTTCTGATTGTTGTCATTTTGGTCATTGCTATCAGAATTGTTCTCGGTTTGGTTGTTACTATTATTGTTGCCGCCAGAATCAGAACTACTTCCGGAATTTCCCGAACCGCCGTCTCCATTATTCGTTCCTATGGTAGATCGATTATCAACGGATTTGACCTCAACCTTGGTAACGATAAACTTTCCGGTTGCATCGTAATAGCCTTCAAACTTCACCGCTGAACCGACTTTTACCGCGCCGTCAATCTGCGCTTGATCGGCAATCACGGATTGTCCATTTATATTCCATACATTACCACGTATCGACTCGACCACACCACTAAACTCATATCCTTTTTGCTGTTGTTGGGAGGCCGATGGCTGTTCTGGCGCAGGCGTGCCAGGCATGATCACGATGACCGGTAGAGGCGTTGTTTGTAAATTTTTATTTGCAGCAGTTGGTGCAACTGGAATGCTATGATTTTCATTATCCGTCTCGCCGTTTTGATCGTTATCGCCTGACGGTTCGAGCGGAGGCAGGGAAACTCCCGGCTGTAAAAGCCGGATCTCCTGCGCGTCAACGGTGCCATCGTTACGCGTCGTTCCGATGACTGCAACCGGTACGCCATTTGAGATCACATCTGCAGGCAGGCGTGTCGAATTGGTAACCGAGACCGGGATGCCGGAAACCAGCCACTGCCCGTTCTGTTGACTAATTACCAGACCGGAAAATGTGATCGAAGCGGAGCGTCCCTTCATCAGCAATTCGTCAATTTCATTGAGACGTTCCTGCTCATACTGGCTTTCCAGGACATTGCGTCCTTGAGGATTGAATACAAAGAGTAAGCGGACATCCTCCCAGGTGCGTTTGACAGGATAAAGTTGATCGCCAGGCAGCGTACCCGATGAAGCGCTCACCAAGCCTGTGCTGCTGATGAATAAGGCGCCAGCCACCCCAAAGGTGATCGCCCAGCGCGAGAACATGGGGATCATCCGGCGACGCGGGGCGCGTTTGGCCTCACGCATCTCGGCGGCGCGTTGCATTAAACGGGCGCGGCCTCGGCGTTGGATATCACCTGGGATGGTGCGTCCACTTGAGACCCGGGCACGAAGCGATGCTTCAAGCATGGGACGCAGTTGTTTGACGAGATCGGGGTAACGCGCCAGAACCGAGTCCAAGTCTTGTCCTTGTTCGAGATTTTGCAAACAATTTTCGAGAGCGTCGTATAACTTATTCATCATCCACCTCCCCAATATTGCGCTGGAGTGCAGCCAGCGCTCGGAATTGGAGGGCTTTCACTGCGTTGACATTTTTATTCAACGCAGAAGCGGTTTCTTCCAATGAATATCCCTGCCCGAAACGCAGAGCCAGAACATGCTGTTGTTCGGGTGTAAGCTGAGCATAGGCCTGCTGAAAATCGCGCCCTTGTTGACGGCGCTCAAATTCATCGTACGGAGCAGAAGCAAGGTCAAGCAGGTCTTCGGGTAAAGCTTCAGTCGGACGCCGATAAGCGCGGCGTAAATGATCGGCAATAATGTGTGAAGCAGTAGACAGTAGCCAGGCTTTCAAGTTGGTCTGCGGCCCGTGATTGTTTTGTATGGCTTCGAGCATACGCACGAAGACATCGCTGGCGATGTCTTCGGCGACCTGTTCATCGTTGAGGCGGTAACGCACATAGCGGTATACCTCAGGGAAATATTTATCGTAAACGGCGCCGATGACCTGCGAGTCAAGATTCCGCAGACCATCCAGCGCTTGACTTTCGTCAAAATTCTGCATGGGTACGACAACTGTCCGATTGAGAGAATAGAGCACAGCTTGTGTGTTCATGCCCAGTATATCATCCTCCCATGAGGTGGATTTTTATCCGCCTCATGGGATAAAAAGCTTTTATGGGGTTGCGGTTACGGGTGCGGGTGCGATAATTGGTGTCGGAGGGACGCCATGCTACTCATTTTCATTACTATTGCTATCATGGCTCTGGCTTTCATTGCTATTCGAGTTGCCATTGGCATTGTGGTCATTACTGTTGCTGTCATTAGAATTACTCTCATTCGAATTGCTGATGCTATCAGCACCGGATGAGACCTTAATTTCACGGACAGTAATGCTGCCATCTGCATTGGTGACAAATTCCACCTTAACGTTATCGCCGACCTTGAGAGTTGCAGCAAAGGACGGGAGATCCGCAAGCTTGTAGACTGCGCCATTAATGGTGATGGTTGTTGCATCCATGGCGCTGACCACGCCAACCACCTCGTTAGCACTGTGCATCTCGCCAACCGAAAGAGTCTCTGTACCTACACCGGGAGTCTCGGTGACGCTTGGCGTACCAAAAGCATCAGGGGTTTCGGTGACATCCAGCATGCTCGAAGCGTCAGCGGTTTCAGTGCCGAGGATGGCATCATTGGAATTGACGGAAGCGGTAGAAACAACATCCGTCGAGCTTAAGTCATTGAGGCTGGTCCCGGAACCTGAACCTTGGGCGGCTTGTACACCGCTACAGGCGTTCAACGCCAGAGCGGCGAGCACAACAACAGGTAACAAGAATAAACGAAACGATTTTTTCATTTTCTCATCCTTTTATGGTTTGGTTTCATCCGATTAGTCGCTGGGGACACATAAAGGTTACGGGCAAATGACAAAAATCCCCTTTCACATCCATTCCATACCAGGACGAGACAGGGGATTTCAAAAACCTTACGACTTTCGCTTACTCAAAAACAATCCGCGAATTTTCGCTAATCTTCACGAATTTGTCTTTAAAATTCGCGTGTATTCGTAGGGATTAGCGGACAAAAGCGAAAGTCCTGAACCTGAATCTCGATTATGGCTGGGCTACAGCATATACACGCTGGAACTCTTGCAAAAACTGAGCAGCGATTTCGGGATTGTAAATGACGAGTATATTCTCATCATTGGTCGTCTCGGCACTGGCAGTGAAATTATAGGAGCCGACCACCACGATCTCACCGTCGATGACCATAACCTTATGATGCATCTGACCGAGATTGCCGTCCAAATGAACGTTCAGCCCCGCCACCCGGAACGGATCATACTCCGTGCCGATGTTGGACTTTACTTGATCAGACTCCATCACGCCCGAGACTTTGACTCCTGTCTCGGCACGCTGACGGATTGCCTCGCCCAACGGGTCGGCAGTAAAGGAATACGCCAAAAAATAAATGCTCGATTGAGCGTTCTGAAGCAGGGGCAAAATAGCGTTTTGCACGTGGTCGTCAGGCGAGAAATAGATTTCGACCGGCGTGCCATCCAAAGTCACGCGCGGATTCGGCGTAGCGGCCACAACATCCGGGCCGAATTTATCATCCACAAACATTTCGTTGAATTCAGTGGTGTAATCTTGCGCGATCTGTGTCGAACGAATGCGCATCAGATTATTGTTATCTTTGTATGTGCCTGAGTCCGTGAAATTCATCGAACCCACCCAGACTTCAGAACGATCGATCACAACAAACTTATCGTGCATCAAACCCTGACGGCGATCTCCAAGCATTGGGATACCGGCATCTTTCAAAGCCTGCGGGTCGGAACGATCCATGTTGTCGCTTTCCATCACAACGCGCACTTGCAGGCCGCGTTTATAAGCGTGGATCAACGCGTTACGCACGCTGTTTAGGCTGAGACTGTAAGCCGCCATGTCCACGCTGACGCGCGCAGCATCAATCGCCGCTACAAGCGGACCATCCGGCCCGCCCGCAATTTCCTTTCCCAGCGGATTGGTCGGGTCAGTAAAGTACAATTCAAACCACGGGCCGCTCACGCCATAACCAACCCGCATCGGAATTTGAGTCAATGGGGCTGGCCCGCCAGGAGCTTGAGTAAGCGGCCCAGAATTATCTGGCGGCGGAGCAACCGTTGATGGGATGGAAGTTTCAGGCAGCGGCTGACAGGCTGCAAGCAAAAAGCAAAGAGCCAAAAATGAGCCCAATAATTTTTTTAGCATCAGGTTTCTCCTCGCCGCGATTATAGCATGTCTGTTCTAATCAACAGACTTCGATTGAAAGGCAGTACGGTATAATCCCCGCCGTCCCATGGAAGAAACTCAAATCCCAAACTCCGCTAATCGTCAGATCGCCCGCGCCGCCGGGACGATCATGCTGGCTTTTGCACTAAGCAACATCATCGGCCTTGTCCGCCAGATATTGATCTCGCGTGCTTTTGGGACCGATAAGGCCATCGACGCATTCTATGCCGCATCAACTTATCCCGATTTGATCTTCAGCCTGGTGGCAGGCGGCGCGCTGGCATCTGCATTTATTCCGACCTTCACAGGCCTGCTTGCAAAAGACGAACGCGCCTCTGCCTGGAAATTAGCCTCATCCATCGCCAATCTCATCCTGGTCATCTTGAGCGTGCTGAGTATCATCTCGGCAATGTTCGCGCCACAGATCATTCGTTACATCCTCGCGCCGGATTTCTCCGCAGGCGAACAAGCGCTGGCCGCCTCACTATTGAGAATTCTATTAATTACACCGGCCATCTTCGGCATCAGTGGCCTGACAATGGGCATTCTTAACGCGCATCAACGCTTTTTGCTGCCTGCCCTCGCGCCAAGCATGTACTGGATCGGAATGATCTTTGGATTGATCTTCCTCGTTCCATCCATGGGTGTTTATGGATTGGCCTGGGGCGCGGCCTTGGGTGCCGCGTTTCATCTCGGCGTTCAAATTCCAGATTTAATTAAGCTGCCATCACGCGCCTACCTCCCCACCCTCGGTCTGGATAATGCTTCCGTGCGCGAAGTTGGACGATTGATGGGGCCGCGTTTATTGGGCGTGGCCGTCGTGCAACTCAACTTCGTGGTCAACGTCATCATTGCCACTGGGCAAAGCGAAGGATCGCTGTCCGCCATCAAATACGCGTGGCAGGTGATGACCATGCCGCAAGTCGTGATCGCGCAGGCGATTGCCATCGCGGCGCTTCCGACGTTTTCCGCGCAGGCCGCGCGCGGCGAAAAAGGTGAAATGAGAACGTCTCTCGCGGCGACCTTACGCGGGGTGCTGTTTCTCTCGCTTCCCGCCTCGCTTGGGCTGATTATCCTCCGTCAGCCATTGATCGCTGTGCTCTTTCAACATGGAAGTTTTGACACACATTCAACCGATCTGGTTGCATGGGCCTTGCTCTGGTACGCGGCCGGGTTGATCGGTCACAACGTAGTCGAGATTCTCTCACGCGCCTTCTATGCCTTGCATGATACAAAGACGCCGGTCTTTGTCGGCGCGGCGGCGATGACGCTGAACGTGATCTTCAGTTTTGCTTTTTCAACCCTCTTCAGCAAACTCGGCTGGATGCCTCACGGCGGGCTGGCGCTTGCTAATTCATTCGCCACCGCACTGGAGATGACGGCCTTAATCATTTTGATGCGCCGCCAATTAAAAGGTCTGGACGGCCCAAATATTTGGCGCGGGTTAGTTCAAGCGATGTTGGGAACTTTCGCAATGAGCGCGGTCTTATTTGGTTGGCTGCAATTTACATCTGGAGTTTCCATCTGGATCATCGTCCCCATTGGGATTGCCGCCGGCGGGCTGATTTACGCGGCGATCCTGTTTGCGTTACGTGTGCCTGAATTGGCAACGATCTTAAACGCGGTGCGCTCGAGATTGAGAATGGATAATTAAACAACGAGCAGGTTGAAGTCCCGAAAGAAGCGAGAAAATGGACGCAATTCTCTGCGTTCATTTTCTTATTTCCAAACAGTCCACAATAAGGTTGCCACTGCAATGCCCAGCAAAATCCCGCCGGCCACTTCCAGCGGCGTGTGACCAAGCACCTCGCGCAATTCCTTTTCGTTTGGCAATTGGCCGTGCATCAATTCCTCGAAGAGCATGTTGATTCGTTCGGCGTGCATTCCAGCCTGACGGCGAACACCGGCCGCGTCATACGTAACGACCATCGTCAGCGCCACGCCCAGCGCAAAAAGTGGACTATCGAAACCCTGATACAAACCAATGGCTTGAGTCGCGCCGACCATCAAGGCCGAATGTGAACTTGGCATCCCGCCCGCCGCAAGGGCCATTGCCCAATTCCAATGGTGTGAGCGCAGATATTCCATCGGGATCTTTAATATTTGCGCCGTGCTCCAGGCCGCCAGCGCAATGAGGAGAATTCGGTTTTGTAATATCGCGGCTAAATTCATTCTACTTCCTCAAAGTCAGTCAACTCGCCGCCGGATAATTGTTTGACCTTCAGCTCCGCGCCATCCAACAATTCGGTACAGCGCTTCACCAACGCCTGGCCGCGTTCATATAATGACATCGATTCTTCCAAGGGCAGCTGCTCGCTTTCTAGCGCAGATACGATTGTTTCGAGTTCGGCAAAAGCCGCTTCATAAGTCAACTCGTCAACAGGTTTTGGTTTTGCAGATGATTTTGCCATGAAGACTCCAGACGTTCTTAATTCTTATTTTGTACTTCCGCATCGAACTCGCCATCAGACACGCGCACACGGATTCCGCCGCGCGCTTGCGCAATGCTGTGGACAATGACGCCGTCAGCCCGACGTGTGACCACGGCGTAGCCTCGCGCCAGGACTTGAAGCGGATTCAGCGTCTCAAGGCGTCTTCCCAACCCCTCGAGCCGACTCGCTGCGAGCGCCAGACGATGCGCCTGCGCGGCCAGAGAACGATGAGCAAACTCATCGAGTCTCTGCCGGTCTGATTGAATGCGGCGGGACGGCGAAAAGAATTTTAATCCAGAAGCTAAATTTTCGATTTCGGATTTTCGATCATTGAGAAAGGAAGAGACGAAAGAAGAAAGATTCGCCTGGAGAGATTGCAGCGTTGCGGAAAGATCGAGGATGGTGACCGGTGTTGCCAACTCTGCGGCGGCAGTGGGAGTCGGCGCACGCAAGTCGGCGGCAAAGTCAGAGAGCGTGAAATCCGTTTCGTGACCGACGCCGCAAATAACGGGGATCTCGGATGCAGCCACCGCGCGCACGACGCGTTCATCGTTGAAGGCCCATAAATCTTCGATAGAACCGCCGCCGCGCGCCAACAAAATCACATCGGGGCGCGCGGCATGTTGATTAAGAGAAGAAATGGCTTCGACCAGTTTGGGCGGCGCTTCATCGCCTTGCACAGGCGATGGCGCCAGAATGACCTCGACCAGCGGCAGGCGTCGGCGGATGGCAGTGAGCATATCGCGCAAAGCCGCACCCGTGGGCGATGTCACGATGCCGATGCGTTTGGGGAGTTCAGGGATTTCGCGCTTGTGTTCCGGGTCGAATAAGCCGTCAGCTTCGAGCAGGGCTTTCAGTCGCAGGAATTCTTGATATAACGCGCCCTCGCCCACCGGTCGGATTTGATCGGCGTAGAATTGATATTGTCCGCTGACTTCGTAGACTCCGATCCTGCCATGCACTGCGACGGCCATGCCGTCCTGCAATTTCAGATTCAAACGCGCCGCAGTCATCTTCCACATCACGCTTTTCAACGACGCACCCGCGTCTTTCAACGTAAAATAAATGTGCCCGGAAGCCGGGCGGGACAGGTTGGATATTTCCCCTTCCACCCACACATCCTGCAGCGTCACATCTGACTCAAGCAGGTCACGCACATATTTCGTGAGGGAGGAAACGGTCCACTGGACGGTTGAAAAAAGTGAAGGTTGCATCGAAACGAGGATACACGATTAAGGGCGGACTTACAAGTCTCACAAATCGATTCGTTACATCTTTATCAAAGCCAGTGAATGAACCGCCAAGCCCGCGAAGAACGCGAAGATTTATTTTTTCTTGGCGTACTTCGCGCTCTTCGCGGTGAAAAAATGACAAAAGCTAGAGTTCACCATGAACTTTGAGAAAGCCTTGATCAATTCGTTTCGCAAATTCCGTAAGTTAAGATCCGGTGATAGATAAAACTCTTTGCTGAAAATCTGCTAGAATTCAGCAATCTGATGAAACACCTCTGGTCACCCTGGCGAATGGCATATATCGAAAACTCAAAGGAAGACGGTTGTATATTTTGCAGCCTGCCTGCGAAGAAAGATGGGCCTGAGAATTTGATCGTCCAGCGCGGCAAGCTGGCCTTTGTGATCCTGAACCGCTATCCTTACACGAGCGGACATTTAATGGTTGTGCCGTTCATGCACAAACCCAACCTCGAAGAACTGGATGCGGCCACGCGCGCTGAAATGATGGAACTAACTTCGCAATGTACAGCGGTCTTGCGAAACGTTTATAAAACAAAATCCTTCAACGTCGGTGTGAATATTGGCGAGGCGGCTGGCGCGGGCGTAAAGGAACACGTGCACATCCACATTGTGCCGCGCTGGGCCGGCGACACAAACTTCATGTCGTCCCTTGCCGAGACACGCGTCCTGCCGGAGGCGCTGGAAGATACTTGGAAACGCATACGGGAAGGTTTTCAAATCTGATAACTGCTCGTAAGACACGGGGGAGTAATATAGACTCGGCATCATAAAGAATTATTCAGGAGTTACCAATGTCCCCAAAAAATCGGCCCATTGTATTTTCATTTATTGCTGTTGCTATACTTCTATTGAATGGCTGTGCGCCAGCGATGAATGAAATTTCAACGACATCTCCAAGTAATGGCAATCCTCAAATTGCAGAGACCACTGCACCAGTAATTTCACCATCGACTCCGACACCGCAGCCAATCGCGACACAAGTCACGTATGGTCCCGGCCAAACGGATTTCCCGGCGGGTATCAACCCGTTGAGCGGACAGCCGGTCGCCGACCAATCATTGCTGAAAATTCCCGCGATGCTGATCTCCGTTTCGAACTTCCCGGCAACGGCTCGGCCGCAAGCGGGGCTTTCGTTTGCGCCGATGGTTTTTCAATTCTCGATCACCGAAGGCGCCGACCGCTTCCTGGCGGTCTTCTACGGAGAAAACCCCGCGCCGGAAATTCCCATTGTCGGCGATTGCGCCATCCGTAAAGAGCCGTTCAAACAAACCGGCGCCCTTTTGGGTAATCGAGTCTGGCTGGATAAAAACAAGAACGGAATACAGGATGTTGGCGAGCCGGGTATCGGCGGTGTATGCGTCAACTTGTATGATGCAAGCAACAAACTTATCCAACAAACAACCACCGATACGAATGGCTATTATGGATTCAATGTTCAGTCCGGTCAGACTTACACAATTGAATTCATAAAACCGGCAACCATGGATTTCACGCAGGCGAACGTCGGCGACGATGACCATGACAGCGACGCAGACCCCTCGAGCGGACGGACTCAAACCATTAACATGGCAAAAGATGATTTGTCGTGGGACACGGGACTGGTCCCGAATGATGCGTACGCCGCGCCGACACCGGACCCGAAGACGGATCCAAAAGCTGAAGTTGGCCCGGTCCGCTCCGGACGTTTGCTTTATGCTCACATCGCAAACTTTTTTCAGGATAGCTGTCTGATCTACGCATTTGCTTCGCCGGAAGTCCTGGCCAGGATTCCAAAATGTGCATTCGTCACGCACGAAGTCTCGGCTGGCGGTTCAATGCTGACGATGGATCGCATGAAAGCGATTGCCGATGAAAACATGCGCCACAGTGCCGACAAACCTTTTAATTACGCCAT
>JAMDBC010000195.1:15497-17417 GCA_023484185.1 Chloroflexota bacterium
GTCTTCGGGTCCGGTGTCGGCGCGGCTTCACAACTCAATGTGTTCTTCGCCAGCTTGAACCAATCAGGCTGGACGTATGATCCTTTGTATCAAGCCTGGCTGCGATCGGTTGACAACTCCGACCCGAACAGCCCCGGCGTTCTGCACCTCGATACTGACCGCCTGACAGGCCGCCAACTTCACATAGAAAATCTGATCGTCATCATGGCGGATACCGACGTCGTTTCACCAACAAATATTGATATTCATCTTGACCAGGGCAACGAAGGTTACGCCTTTTTATTCCGCGATGGACAGATGTTCAAGATCAAGTGGAATACACGCGCGGGTGATTATGAAAAGAAAACCGGCTACGAGCGCCCGATCAAATTCGTGAATTTTGACGGTTCGCCTGCCGCGCTCAAACCGGGACATACATGGATGATCATCGTCACACCCTTCAGCACTTTCAAGGAAGGACAGCCGGGAATTTATCAGGTTCTATACGCCGCCCCGGAAGGCGAAGCGAGGTAATCTGTCTCATCCCTCACAATCAGATTGGTTGTGAGGGCTATAATTAGTTATGAAAAGAATTGCCCTGCTTTTCTTGATCCTCGTGTCAGCCTGCAAACCCAACATAACAACATCGCCCCCGACACCCACACCTATTCGTCTCCCCTCCACGCCGATACCGACACTGACGCCCGAACCGCCCATCACTTTCCCTGTGAACATCAATCCATTGACGGGCCAGCCGGTCACCGATCCATCTTTGCTGAAAATCCCGGCTTTGCTTGTTTCCATTTCAAATTTCCCAGCCAGCGGGCGTCCGCAGGCTGGACTTTCATTTGCTCCCTTCGTTTATGAAATCTATATCACTGAAGGCTCGACGCGCTTCCTCGCCGTCTTTTATGGTAAATATCCCGCTCCTGAGATTCCAACGACGGGTGGCTGCATTGTCCGCAGTGGAACATTCGTGCAAACTCAAAACATCATCGGCGGCAGGGTATGGCTGGATGAAAATAACAACGGCATACGAGACGCAGGCGAACGCGGCGTCGGCGGTGTGTGCGTCAACCTTTACGATCCCAGTGAAAATTTGCTTCAACAAACAACGACGGACTCAAATGGCTATTACGGGTTCAACGCCCAGCCTGGAAAGTATATCGTTCAATTTGCAAAGCCCGTCGGCTTGAATTTTACAAAACAAAACGCGGGGGACGAGTCAAACAACAGCAACGCTGACCCGGCCACGGGTCTGGTTGAAGTGGATGTTCAATCCAACGTTCTTTCTTTGGACGCAGGTCTGGTCCCCTCTCCCAATCAGACTCCCGTCCAAAATCCCTCAGCTTACCTACCGCTCGCACAAGCCGGCCCGATTCGCTCTGGACGATTGATCTATACTTACATCAGCAGCTTCTTTGAAAATAGTTGTTTGATCTATGCGTTTGCATCACCGGAAGTGTTGGCGCGCCTGCCGCAATGCCACATGGTGTTTCATCAAATCATGGGCGGCGGATATATGATGGACATCAGCGAGATGAAAGCTGTCGCTGAAAAAAATCAAAGCCAGACAGGTTCTGATTTTGATTACGCCAGCAACACCTTTGCAGAACAACCTCCAGCAGGCGGCGCGCCTGCGACAAAAATGAATGTGTATATTGCTTATCAAAACCAATCGGGCTGGATGTACGATCCGCTTTATCAATCCTATCTACGCTATACGGACACAACTGAAATGGCCGACGCTGGAATCCTGCATCCTGACACTGACCGATTGACAGGAAGACAATTACATTTCGAGAACGTGATTGTGCTCTTTGCAAAGCATGATGTCGTCTCGCCCACCAACCTGGATATTCATCTCGATCAGGGACGCATCGGCAATGCGTTGCTCTTTCGCGACGGGCAGATGTACAAGATCAAGTCAACGTCCTTCAA